>CAJWYZ010000056.1 GCA_913049525.1 uncultured Fidelibacterota bacterium
AAGCGTTGAGTTAAATTGTCTGCCATTCGGAAGATGATATAGGTTAAACCCATGACAAGGCTGATCACACCCAATAAAACCAGTTTATATTCCCAATGATCTGTCTCAGATGAAAAAATCATCACCGATGAAATAGCACCGGGACCAGCAATAAGGGGAATTCCAATAGGGGTATAAGCCATATCTTCCTTCGTTTCAGCCTCAGTTTCCTCTTTGGGAGTAGAGCGGGTTCTGGGGACTCTAGATTCCAACATTTGTATTCCTGTTCTGAAAAAGAGAATTCCCCCTGCGATCTTAAATCCTGAGACGGTTATACCAAAGAAAGAAAAAACCAGTCTTCCGAGAAATGTGAAAATAATTAAAACAACTAGAGCCGTAAATACACCCTTTAGTGCAATTTGTCGTCTTTCATTATCATTGCAATGTTCTACCATTGATAGAAATACAGGGCTCAACCCAATGGGATTTACCAAGGTAAATAAAGATGAGAATGCCAGGATGAAAAAGGTGGTTAATTCGTTCATTACATACGTTCCAAAGCATGAATTCCCAATAAGGAAAGCCCATTATTAAGAACAATCTGAAGCGCCTGCACCAATATCAGGCGAGCTGAAGTTTTATTTTTATCGTCAGTTACTACTCTCTCCTTCGCATAGTATTTATGAAACAGTCCTGCTAAGGATTGTAGGTAGGTGGCAATGGTTTGAGGTTCTAGATTATCCTTTGCTTTTCCAATTATGTTGGGGAATTCCAGCAATAATTTAATTAACTGGATTTCTGAATCAAGATTAAGAGGAGAGAGGTCAGTTTTCTCATTGAAAATATGTCCCTGCTCTTCTGCATGTTTTAAAATATTACATAGACGGGCGTGTGCATATTGGAGATAAAAGACCGGATTTTCATCCGATTCATCTTTTGCCAAAGTCATATCAAAATTGAGATGTGTATTTATCCCCCGCATGATGAAAAAATATCGAACCACATCCTCACCGACTTCATCAATAAGTTCATCTAAGGTAATATAATTTGCCTTACGTGTGGACATCTTGACTGGCTCACCGTCTTCTGTGAGGGTTACAAATTGATGGATAATAACATTGACTTTCTTTGAATCGCAGCCTAATTGTTCCACAGCAGCCAAAACATCAGGATAGGCATCCATATGGTCTGCACCCAGAACATCTACCATTAAATCATACCCTCGATTAAATTTATTTTGATGGTAAGCAATATCTGGTAGACGATAAGTGGGCTCGCCACTGGATTTAATTATAACTCTATCTTGATCTCTTCCCGCCTCAGATGCTTTAAACCACGTGGCACCTTCTTTTTCATATATTAGTTTTTTTTGTCGAAGAGTATCAACAACATTGGTAATTGCTCCGGAATCATATAGTGAGTTCTCATTAAAAAATGTATCAAATTTTAGTCCAATACGCGCCAGCGTTTTTTCAATGTTCAAAAATATATTGGATTCTGCTGCATCTTTAAACGCAGTATTTTCAGTTAGATCTTTGAGGGAGTTTCCTTTTTTATCAATGAGGTTTTGCGCAATTTCAACAATATATTCACCTTCATATCCTTCTTCGGGGAATTCTGTTTTTTCTCCTAATAATTCAAGATAGCGTGATTTTACAGATTCACCCAGTCTATGCATTTGTCTGCCGGCATTATTATAATAATACTCCCGGTCAACTTTATAACCGTTCCATTGTAAAATACTGCTGATTACGTCGCCTAAAATAGCACCTCTGCCATGCCCAACAGTGAGGGGGCCGGTGGGATTAGCACTCACAAACTCAACTTGTGCTGTTTTCCCCTCACCAAAATTGGATTTCCCATATTCTTTATTCAATGTTAATACCGATAGTAATTGAGATACAATGGCATTTTTATTTATGGAAATATTTATAAATCCAGGACCTGCAATGTCTGTAGAGTCTACTAAACCTGGGTAGTCAGTTTTAAGTTTATCAGAGAGAATTTGGGCTATTTCTCGAGGGTTTTCATCTAACTTTCCTGCTAATTGAAGGGCTAAATTTGTGGCAAAGTCTCCATGTTCTGGATTTTTAGGTAGTTGAACAACTATATTTGTTTCTGGGTAATTTAATGTGGATATAATTTCCCTGAACGCTTCAGTCAGAGCATTTTTCATACTTCGTCTTGAACTTCTGTAATTGTACCATCTGCCCAAAGGCGTTCAAACTCATAGTATTCCCTTGTTGTCTTGCTAAAGATATGGACGACAATATTTACAAAATCAACAAGTACCCAATCTAAATACTGATAGCCTTCAGTATGCCAAGAAGCATGACCTTCAGTTTTCATGGTTAGATTTACATGGTCTGTTATTGCACGGGATTGAGGTTCAGATTCAGATGTACAGATTACAAAAAAATCAGTTAATGTGGTAATATTTCTCACATCAATAATTTTAATGTCCAATGCTTTTTTCTCCAGCATAAGTTCCGATATACGCTGGGCATGAAGTTGACTCCCTGAGGGATTAGGTGTTATTTTTTTCTTTTTAGGCAATTGAAATTCAGCAGTTAAAAAGGGGGTTGATATAGTACCGCTTCTCGGTAGGAGGGTAAGGTTATATAATCTTCTCCGATGATAAGGGTTAAATCATAGAAAAGAGATTCATTTTTGTCGTCTATAATATTGCCTTTGTCAATCATTAAAATATTTGCTAATTCCATTGCTCTTTTCAAATCTCCTCGATGGTGGAGGATTTTGGTTTCTATATAATGAAAATGATCCGCATTTTTTGAGTCTAATACGTCTAATCCTTTTTCTCTTAGAAAATCGGTATACATTCGTGCAAGATTAGACACTCCACACCCATTTCTGATTTCTATTTGAATTTTATGTCCGGTTTTCTTTTCGTACTTCGTTTTTGTAATTAAAGTACTTAAATCAGGATAATTTGCATCAACTCCCGAGTTGAAAAAAAGGCGGTTTATTCCGGAGGAAAGAAAACCAAATACCATCAGCGTAAGAATACCCAAAGTCAAATTTGAAAAATATTCTTTCAGGTTTATTTTCTTTGATTTCCTTCCGTACTTTTGGTTTTTAATGGGCATTTAATGGGGAGCGATTTCCATAACGGATTGGAGCATTATTGTAATTTACCATCTGGATAGTGATAATTGAATTAGGGCTCAATTTATATTCAAGCCCAAGCTCATATCCGATTCCTGTTTGGGGAGTATTGGAGTAAGAAAAATTATTCTGCCCCTGAAATAAATGAAACCCAGTATTGAATTGTAACCGTTCGGACAGTTTAAAGTTGGAGAAATTGGAGTATATCCCCATGGTTTGACTGGTTCCACCGCTCATAGAGGTCATCAGTGTAAACCCTTGATTCATATTAAATTTATTAGGAGTCAGGAAAGACCGCTCAAATTGACCGGAATGAATGGGTAAATCATCCTGCGTATTATTGGCAATAATCGATTGTCCGCCGGCAATGGAAAAAACCAGAAATAGAAAAAGTGGTTTAATAATGGATATAATTTTTTTCATAACAGTCATTTTGAGAATTATTGCTCCCTACCATTGGAAGTAAATTAAATAATGTTCATGTTTTAAACACGTATATTCCAATGTTTATTTCTTTAACAGCTCAGGGTTTCTTATTAATGCTCAATATTTCTCTCTATAATACCACCACCCAAAACGATATCATCTTTATAAAATACAATGGATTGCCCTGGTGTAACAGCAATTTGTGGGTGTAAAAATTGCACAGAAAATCCATTTTCTGATTGAGTTATGGTTGCATCAATAGTTGGGCTATTATACCGAATTTGTGCTTTAATATCGAATGGGAAAGAAATATTATCAACCAACCAGTTCACATCTGAAACTTTACAGTTATCTTTGGTGAGGCTTTCTTTTTTACCAATTTTTATTTGATTATTTGAGGGGTCAATATTTGACACATACCGAGGCTCGGGAGTTGATAATCCCAATCCTTTTCGCTGGCCAATAGTATAGTCGGTATAACCGGAATGCTCACCTACAACTTCACCCGATTCATTCACAATGTCACCAGCACTGATTTTAGACATTTTTTCCGGCATGTAATCTTTCAAAAATCGTTTATAATTATTATCTGCAACAAAACAGATTTCCATGCTCTCAGGAATTTCGGCCGTTTCAAATTCATTTTGCCGAGCAATATCTCGCACCTCCTCCTTAGTAAGATCACCAAGGGGAAAAAGTGTGCGCGATAAGGTATGGGCGGGGATTCCCCATAATACATAGGCTTGATCTTTAAGGGGATCTTTACCTTTCTTTAAAACAGATGATCCGTTTACATGGTGTACTTTTGCATAGTGACCAGTGGCAATATAGGCAGCACCTAACTTGTCAGCCTGTTGTACAAAGGCATCCCATTTTACCAGAGAATTACAGCGAACGCAGGGGTTGGGAGTTCTTCCTGCCAGATATTCATCTGCAAAATTATCCACTACTGCTTTTTGAAATACATGGGTAAAGTCAAGTGTATAGTGGGGAACATTCAGCCTGTCACATACCAGTTTTGCATTGTTAATTGCACCAACTGAACAACAGTTGCTATCGTCTAAAAGATTACCACCCACATCACGATATTCCCATAATTTCATAGTTACACCAATAGCTTCATACCCCATTTCCACTATTTTCAACAGGGCAACAGAGCTATCTACACCGCCAGACATTGCCACCAGTACTTTATCGGCCATGATTAACAAGTTCCTTCACGCTGCTTTGCAGGATTTCTCCAATTGAATCGGCTACTTTTTTTACATCTTCTAATTGATGAATTTTCCCAAATGAGATCCGAACGGTAGAAAGTGCATCTTCCTTGGTAATACCCATTTCTAATAGCATTTCTGAGGCTTTCACAGTTCCTGAAGTACAGGCAGAACCGAAGGAAATGCCAATACCTGAAAAATCTAACTGCATAACCAGATCTTGTCCATTAACTCCATGAAAGGTTATATTGAATACGCCTGGGATTCTTTTTGTACCGTTAATGGTATAGGATATATTCTGTTCATTCAACAGATTCAAGAAATAGGACTCCAAACGAAGGATATGGTTGGTATTTTCTTTCAGTTTTGATGTAGATAACTCTGCTGCCATTCCAAACCCGGCGATTCCCCCAATATTTTCAGTACTGGCACGGAGGCTGTGTTCCTGACCGCCACCGTGAATAAGCGGTTCAAGTTTTGATCCCCTGCGTTTATATAGTGCTCCAATCCCTTTTGGACCGTACAATTTATGTGCAGACATAGATAGAAAATCTACCGGGGTTTCATCTACATTTATATGAATTTTCCCCAAGGCCTGAACCGCATCTGAGTGAAATAGTATATTCCTGTTTCTGGCGATTGATCCTATTTCCGAAATGGGATTAATAGTCCCCAATTCATTATTAACCCACATAATTGAAATTAGTCGTGTATTAGCATTAATATTCTCTTCAATATCTGAAGGGAGAATAAGTCCATTTTTATCTGGGTTAACAATGGTAGTGCTAATGTTTTTACTTTCTAAAAAGGGCAATACTTTCAATATGGCAGGATGTTCGTAAGAACTGGTAATGAAGTGGTCTCCTGGGTTTAAAACCCCTTTCAAAACCATATTATTCGATTCTGAGCCGCTTGAAGTAAAAATTATCTCTTCAGACTTACTATTAAGTGCATTGGCTAATTGACGCCGAGATTTTTCTATAACTGCTTTTGCGGCTTGCCCTTCCCGATGAATACTTGATGGATTTCCGTATATATGCTCGTTCAGATCTATCAAAAATTTACTAATCTGAGGATCTAATGGAGTAGTTGCAGATATGTCGCAGTATATTCTTTTTATGCTCATAATTGAATGGTAAAATTATATCGGATTTATGGTACAGTAAAACAGTAATTATCGACGAGGTTATGCAGGAAGTTTAATTTCCATTCCCTGTCGAGCAGCAATGGTATTTGGAAATTCAGCCTGGGCATCTTTCTCAATCTCTCGAACGGCTTCATCATCATTTGCAGGACTATGATGATATAAAACCAGTTGTTTAATATTGGCTTGCTTTGAAACGGCTACACATTGTTGCCAACTGCTATGCCCCCAGCCTTTATGAACAGGAAGCTGCTCTTCGGTGAATTGAGAGTCTATTATGAGTACATCTGCATCACGAGCAATATCAATTACATTGGGATTCAAATGATTTTCAGGATGTTCCAAATCGGTGCTGTAAACAATTATTTTATCACCCAGCTCAATGCGGTAACTATTGGCTCCATTTGGATGCCCGTGTTTGCAGGCAGAAATTTTCACTGAATCTGAAATTTTCAACTCGTTTTCTGGGAAAGTATTTAAGTTTAGTTCTGCCTGGTACATGGGTATCTCTACAGGCCAGAAGGTGTAATTATGAAGGTGCCCAAAAATTTCTTCCATACTGAGTTTATCCTGTTTTCCATAAATATGACAGATGAAATCTTTTAAGAAGAAGGGGGCAAATCCCAGATAACCGATGATATGATCCCAGTGAAAATGACTGATAAAAACATAGGCAGATTTTGGCGGATTATTCTCTTTCAAAAGTGCATTGCCCAGGGGTACAAAGCCTGTACCCATATCCATTACAATAAGGTCATTATCTGCGGTGCGGATTTCTACGCATGAGGTATGCCCTCCCACTTCAATTTTATCTCTGTCTGGAGTAGGAAATGAGCCTCGAACGCCCCAAAATTTTATTGTATGTTCAGCCATGATGGTATTAATTCAGGTTGTAATTTACCGGGTTTTCAGCATGTATCCCAAGAAATCACAGTAGTAAAGATGTAAATAATTATTCATTGTGAAATGTGAATTAACAATGAAATTATTTGAGGAGGAAGGGGGATTTATAGTAGAGAATCATGAATATTGAAGTTCACCAACTTCTAAAATATATTAACTCCCTGCTATCAATCTACACTCGGTTACGATTGACAAGCTTTGTTACTTTGAAACGCAGTAACTTTGTAGCTCAGGCACTCAAAAGCTAAGAAACTCATGAACTCAGACTCAAATAAACTCTGGCAGGATCGAATATATCTCTTATTGGGAGGGATATTCATCGCATCTCTCATTTCATCAAACCTTATTTTCCAGAAATTTTTCTTTTGGACACCTTTTGCTTTCTTGGCGAATTCAGATTCCGGCAATTGGGTGAGTTGGCTCTCAGAATACACCTTTGAATTATCTGTAGGTATTCTGCCTTATCCCATTACGTTTTTAGTAACGGATATAATTTCTGAAATTTATGGCAGAGAAAAAGCAAACCGGGTGGTAATGGTTGGGTTTATTTCCAGTATTTTTATTATGGGAGTAGTTATGGTGGGAGATATGGTCTCCGCTACACAGTGGTCTCCGGTAGATGATTCTGTTTTTCACAGGGTCTTTGGTTTATTTGGACCTGCTGTATTTGCATCCATGACAGCCTATATTACCGCTCAATTTATTGATATTCGCATTTTTCACTTTTGGAAACGAAAAACAAACAATCGCCACTTATGGCTTAGAAATAACGGTTCTACCATATTTTCCCAATTAATTGACACGCTATCGGTTCTTTTTCTTCTCTGCAGTTTTGAAGTGATTGACTGGGTTCGTTTCTACCCTTTACTACTTAATGGATTCCTTTTTAAGGTACTGGTAGCATTCATTGATACCCCCTTTTTCTATTTGTTCTCACATTTATTGCGAAATCTTTTCGGTTTAAAACTGGGTGAAGAATTAGAAATATAATAGAAAACGGGCTATTTCTGTGACCCTGATCACAAAAACAATGTAACAGTATGTAATAGGGGAGAAAAAGGTTTTTTTTAATCATTTAACTTTGTTTACATTTCCGGGTGAAAAAGTTGGACAAAATTTATTGGTTTTCCGAATTATCAGTAAAAAATGATTCAAAAAAACCTTTAATTAGAAAATAAAAAAGTAATAATAACAAACAATACAATGGAGGAAATAATGAAAACTTCTAAATGTTTAATGGGTGTCCTG
>CAJWYZ010000057.1 GCA_913049525.1 uncultured Fidelibacterota bacterium
AATTCTCGCAACCAGATAAAACTGTAGGCTGGCTGGATTGATTACTTAATACACACCCAACTGTTGTTTCACCACCTCGAAATCAGAAGTGGGGAGCTTACAGGAAAAATTCTGGCAGACATACACTCTGGGACTGCCATTTGCATTAGGTTCGTAAAATCCTACAAAGGGGATAGTATTCTTCAAACTCTCCCCTCCATTCTTTCCATATACAATCACTCCATTAGGCATATATAAAGATTGGATATCCTCAAGCATCTTTTGTGTGGCTAAATTATTTTTATCACCAAAAACCAATACCTCATGAGATGGACCAAAAGCAAACTCAGCAGCTTGCATCATCATGGAATATCCTGATGAACTTCTGTTTAAGTATCCTGAAAATGAATTTAGAATTTGGAATGTGATATCTTCAAAATCAGGACGGGACGTCATGCGGGCCAAACGAATGAAATTATATGCAGAAACTGAATTCCCCGAAGGAATCGCGCCGTCATATACCTCTTTGCTGCGTACTAATAATGCTTCTCCAGATGAAGCTGTAAAAAAGAAACCATGAGAATCAAAATCCCAGAATTGGTCAATTTGGTATTCGGATAGATCCATAGCAACTTCTAGATATTTTTCATCATAATTCATCTCGTAGAGTTCAATGAGCGCCCAAATGGTGAAGGCATAATCATCTAAAACTCCAGTTAATCCCGAATTACCATTGCGGTAACGTTTCATGAGACTTCCATCTTTTCTCATCAGATTTTTAAGGAGAAAATCCATAGCATTTATTGCTGCGTCAGCATACTTTTTATTATTTAAAATGGCGCCGGCCCTTGCCATAGCAGCAATCATGAGTCCATTCCAGTCAGTTAAGATTTTATCATCTTTTTGAGGATGCACTCTATCTTCTCTAATATTAAATAATTTAGTTCTAATTCTTTCAATTCTCTCAGCAAGCTGTTTTTCAGTCAAGTCAAACTCACTTGAAAGCTGGGAAATATCTTTTGTTAAATGCGGTATATTGGTTTTGTGTCGATATCCTTCATTCCAATTTCCACCCGTACGAATATTGAATGCCGTTTGATAAAAGTTCGCATCATCTTCACCTAAAATTCCCTTCAATTCATTTACATTCCATACATAAAATTTACCCTCTTCTCCTTCACTATCTGCATCTTCAGCTGAATAGAAGCCCCCTTCTGGAGCAGTCATATCCCTGAGCACATAATCTAGTATTTCTTTTACCACAGTAGAATAATAGCTGTCACTTGTGGCTTGGTAGGCATCTAAATAGGCGTGCACTAAAATAGCCTGATCATAGAGCATTTTTTCAAAATGAGGTACTAGCCAGCGGGCATCGGTAGAATATCTATGGAAACCAAACCCCACTTGATCGTACATACCTCCATTGCGCATAGATCTAAGGGAATGTTCGGCCATGGAAAGGGCATGAGATGTACCCGTTTTCTTCCAATATTTTATAAGAAACGAATAATCATGGGCCTTGGGGAATTTAGGTGCTTTCCCAAACCCTCCCTGCTTTTCATCATATCGACTTTGAAATGCAGTAAATGCCCTTTGGGCTACATTTTGAGAAATTTCACCTGAGCTGCTTCTATTGGTCTGATTTCTCTGAAGTCGTCTGGTAAGATTGGATGCATCGGTAATCAGTGAATCACGATTTGATTGCCACATATTTTTTACTTTCGGGATAAGTTCCATCATTCCAATACGCTTACCCCTGGATGTTTTTGGGAAATAAGTACCAGTAAAAAAAGGCTGTTTATCCGGTGTCATAATAACGGTCATGGGCCAACCACCCCTATTATTCATCATTTGCGTTACTTCCATATACACATTATCAATATCAGGCCTTTCTTCTCTGTCCACTTTTATACAGACAAAAGCATCATTCATTTTCGCCGCAACCTCATCATTTTCGAAGGATTCATGCTCCATCACATGGCACCAATGGCAAGTGGTATATCCAATAGAAAGAAAAATTGGTTTATCTAGCTCTTTCGCTTTCGTGAATGCCTCCTCACCCCAAGGGTACCAATCCACCGGGTTCGCAGCATGCTGTAGCAAATATGGACTGTCTTCAAATACCAAACGATTCCAGAGTTCACCTCCATCTTTTGGTATTAATTGTAATTCACTTTCAGATGGTGGAATAGGTCGACCTTGTTCATCTAAATCATATTGGTTTTGATTTATAGTAATATTCTCTGAGCTCATTAGAAGCCCTCCTGCCATTAGTAAATATTTAATTGAATTCATGATATTAATAGAATAAGGGGGGAATATTCGGTTTTTGGGTTTGGATGGTGAAAATATTTTTCAAGAGATTTTCTCCCGATTCAAATTTAATTGAATTAGAACAGAAATATTCTAAAATAGGCTCTCCTTTTCCAATAAATTCACCAATTTTTTTATGAAATAGTATTCCCGTACTGTAATCAATTTTATCATTTTTATGAATTCTTCCCCCTCCTAATTGAACCACCGCTTGACCCAATTGCAGAGTATCTATTTCTCCAATAAAACCATCTTCCTTAGCAAATATTTCTTTTCTGAATTTAGGTTTATGAAGCTGAGGAGTCCCTAACATTTCAGTTTCACCTCCATGGGCAATGATCATCTCTTCAAATTTTTTGATAGCTTTACCATTTTTAATGTTGGACTTTAGTTTTTCTTCCAAATTTTCAATTCCTGCAATTTCTAAGGCTTTCTTCCCCAAATGATATACAACTTGCATAAGATCGGATGGTCCATTTCCTTTCAAGCATTCTACACTTTCAAGTACTTCACACCAAAGTCCGGCAGTATTACCTAATGGTTGATTCATATCTGTAAGACAGATAGATACTTTCAGACCATATAATTCTCCCACTGTTTTAAGAAGTTCCCCCAGTTCTTTTGCTTCGGAGATGGTTTTCATAAATGCACCATTCCCTACTTTTATATCCAATACCAACCCTTGAATACCTTCCGCAATTTTCTTGCTCATGATACTTCCACAAATAAGCGGGAAAGATGCCACCGTATTGGTAACATCCCGTAAAGCATATATTTTTCTATCAGCAGGACATATTTCTTCAGTCTGCTCCATAATAGAAACGCCAACCTTTTCCACTATTTGTTGAAAGTCCGTTAAAGAAAGCGCCGTTTTATATCCGGGGATTGCTTCTAATTTATCAATTGTTCCCTGTGTGTGACCCAGTCCTCGACCTGATAACATAGGAATATACAATCCACAAGAAGCTAAAAGGGGAGCTAAAATAATTGAGATTTTATCCCCAACTCCACCGGTGCTATGTTTATCTAGAACCAATCCATTCAAGTGAGAGAAATCAAGGGTTATACCTGAATTCAACATGACCTTGGTATATTCTAAAGTTTCTTCATGGGACATTCCATTTTGGAAAACTGCAATCAACCAAGTGGTCATTTCATCGTCTGAAATTACACCTGCAGTATAACCGTCAACGATAAATTGGATATTGCTATTAGATAGAATTCCCCCAGATTGTTTTTGTTGAATAATCGTTTCTAATGTATCTAAGATGGTAAATACCTAAAAATTATTCGTTTAAATAAATTGCAGCTAAATCAATATATTCCTGAGGACGTTCAAGTATCATTTCTTTTTCCACAGCTTTAACCTCTCGAACGACTTTCCCGGGAGAACCAACCACCAATGAATTTTCGGGGATTATCATATTTGGTGGAATTAATGCACCGGCACCAATGAGAGAGCCAGCACCTATTACCGCATCATCCATTAATATGGCACCCATTCCGATTAAACAGTCATCACCAATTGTGCACCCGTGAATTATGGCGCCATGCCCAACTGTAACATTTGCACCAATTGTAGTTGGAGATACCGCAGTTGTAACATGCACGACTGAATTATCTTGAATATTTGTGCGGTTACCAATTTTGATGTAATGCATATCTCCCCTAATTACAGCACCAAACCAAATACTTACCTTATCACCTAATGTAACCTCCCCAATAACCATAGCATTTTCAGAGATGTAGACATCATGTCCCAATTGTGGGTGTTTATCCTCAAATTGTTTAATCATTTATCTCCCATTCTTCATCTTAAAAACATTTATTAAATCAAAATTAATTGTTCTTTGTTCAAGAGATTGCCAATAACAAATTAATATACCAAAAATTCCTAGCACAATATTAGGAAGCCACATTGATAATACTGGTGACAATAATCCCCTATCTGCAAATTCTTCTCCACCTATTAGAAACATCCAATAAATAATGAAAAATCCTAAACTGAAAGCCATGCTCACAGCAAACCCACCCTTTCTTGCCATCATTCCAAGAGGGGCACCGATCAGAATAAAAATGATGCTTGCAAAAGGAATTGAAAACTTTTTATGAAGTTCAACCAAATATTTATTAATTGAATTTTTATACGAATTAATTAATGAAAAATCACTTTCGATACCTCTGGAAAGGTTTTTCAATCTTCGTTCAACCCTCGCAATAGATCCTCCTTTTACTTTTTTAATAGAATCTGCAATAACCAATTCATAATAGGAAAGAGCTTGTGTTGTAATAATAGGATTAATTGCAGTGAGACTATCAATTTCTGGGGTAATATTTAATTTTTCAGCTTCGTTAATCAGCCTGTTTCGTATTCGATTATGGGTATTTATAATTTTTACCTCAAAAGATTTAATTTTATCCTTAATCATAGCAAAGGTCATTTCACGATCACCTCTAATTTTACTATCCCTTCTACTCATAACCATATTATCTACTGGGATTACTACCTGATATTTTTCAAAATATATTTGTCGATATTCATTTTGTTCATTTCCAGTATATTCATGAATCACTCCATCAAGTAAATGTAAAACTACCCCATCATCTACTGTTGAAATAGTTCCAGATGATGCTATAATTGTTTGTTGTTTTCGTGCTTCTTTACTGCTAAAAATAGTAATATCCTGAAACACTTCTCCATCACGACTTCCAAGGAGAAAATTATATTGGGGAATTGCATCAATAAAATATCCTACATCAAAATCTAAATCAGGGCGTTTGCGGCTGATATCTGAAGAGAGCATTCTGGCTTTGTGATTCATTTCAGGAAGAATTTGGTTGTTGAAATACATCATTAATCCTGCAATTATACAACCAAGTAACATTGCTGGAGTCATTAGCTTAAAATAACTCGCCGAAACAGACCGCATAGCTGCAATTTCATTATCTGAAGATAGTCTGCCAAATGCCATTAAGGTTGCTACTAAAATTGCCATTGGTACTGCCAGAGCAAGGATCCATGCTAGATTGAGAAAAACATATTCCATTATAAGTGAGAAATCCAACCCTTTACCCATAAACCTATCCATACTCCTTAACAAAAAGTTTGCCAATAGAATAAATAATAATACCAATAAAGCCATTAAAAATGGCGTTAAATGTTCTTTAATTATATATCTGCTGAGGGTCTTCATGAAAGGAGCTTATAAGATGATATCCTTAATGAAAATAACTTGGGAATTTGAGAGGAAAAGGAATTCAATCCATTATTTTTTCTAATGCAGAATGTTTTAAATCAGGGGAAATTAATTTTGCTTTTTCATAATATTCTTTTGCTTCATTTTTTTGATCAATAATTAATTTCAACGAAGCTAATTCAACAAAACAATCAACTAATTTTGGATCAATATCTAAAGCAGATAGAAAATGCTGTTCTGCATCCTCATAATCTTTCATTTTTACCATAATCATACCTAAATGATAGTGAGAAATAGAATCACCATAATTGATATCTAGAGATTTTTCTAAATGGAAACGGGCATTATCAATTTGATTATTACTGGATAGAAGAATACCATATTCACGTTGCACTTCAGATATAGATGGATTCATTTTAATGCTATTTTCCAGTGAATTTAATGCTTCATCTATCTTCAGTTGATTCAGTAAATATTTTGATTGTTGATAATATACATCTGCACAGTGATTCTTTTTTTCCTGTGCCTTCACAAATTGTTCTTTCGCATTTTGAAATTGGGATTTTTTTAATAATTCCTCGCCCTTATCATCAAAGATTTTAACATCTTTACAATCAGAGATTATTGCTGCATCAAAATGTTTTTCTACATTTTTGCAATCCTTTTCATCTTGATAAAGAAGCGCGAGCTGTAAATGAGCTTCAGAATAATTTTTGTCGGTATCTAATGCTTTAAGAAAAAGTGTTTTTAAATCAGTTTGCAAATCATCTCATATATTTAGGCTGTAGCCTTTTCATTCACTGTTACAGACCCCATTTCCTTCAATAACATTGCCAAATGAAAATGTGCTTTTGAATAATCATTTATTATTTCAATTGCTTTTTCAAAATGCTTTCTAGCATCATCATATTTTTTCTGAATTTTGAACATGAGAGCAAGATTATAATGTGCTTTAAAATATTTTTTATCTAAACTAATCGTTTGTTTATAATGATGAATCGCATCATCATATTCTGGTTTTCTAACCAAGGTTCCATCCTTATCATTTTTCAATCCACCAGCTACTAACTTACCTAAATAGTAGTGTGCATCAGCAAAAGTTTCGTCAATATCAATAGCTGTTAAATAATTTTTCTTTGCCTTCTCATAATCTTCAGGGTCAATGAGTAATTTTGCAAGATGATAATATGCCAAGGTATGATTTTGGTCAATATCTGTGGCCTTTTCAAGATTATTTTTTGCTTCTTCAAAATCTTCCAGTTCTGCTAATAATAATCCAAAATGATAATGAGCATCTGCAAAATTCTGGTCCAAATCTATTGCTTTAAGAAAATGTTCCTGAGAGGCTTGATGATCTTTCATTGCATGGAGCAACAAAGCATAATTAAAATGTGCAACAGCAAATTCTGGGCGTATTTCAATAGTTTTCAAGAAGTGTTCCTTAGAATTTTCAAAATCCTTTTGGTCTTTTAGAATAAGTGCCAACTCATAATGTGCATCAGCAAATTCTGGATTTATTTGAATTGCTTTTTCTAAATGTTCCTGTGCGTTTGACATAATATTTCCTTTTTAATTGATTATTATTTAGATGTTGCTACCCAAACACCATCCCAATCTTTTGGATCTCTTTTTTTCAATATTCCACAACGTTCAACATACATATTTGATGCTTTATCATCAGGATTTCCCTTTTGGGCTTTCTTAAACTGAGCAATAGCTTTATCCCAATTGCCTTCATTATAATATTCCATGCCATTATTAAACATTTCAAGCACTTCAATCATATTTGGAAAAGATTCCTTCGAATGATAGTCTAAAACTTCAAACACACGAACAGGTTCAGTTTTGCCTTTTACTATAACACAATCAACTTGTCGGGTTCTATACGTAGCTTTCAAGGCTTCAAAAGTATATTCACTCATTAAAATTTTGGCACCATATTTTTTACATGAACTTTCTATCCGAGCAGCTAGATTAACACCATCACCGATTACAGTATAATCCATCCTCTTTGGAGAACCAATATTTCCCGAAACGATTTCATCTGTATTTAGCCCCATACCATGATCTACTGGAGGCAGCCCCTGCGATTTTCGTATTGCATTAAATTCATCTAATCCATGCATCATTTGAATAGCTGCTCGTAAACCTCTATCTGGATCATCATCATGAGCAACTGGCGTTCCAAATATAGCCATAATTGCATCGCCAATAAACTTATCTAACATTCCACCTTCATCTTGAATACAATCTACCATTACAGTAAAATAATCATTTAAAAATCCTACTGTCCCCTGAGCACCCAGGCTTTCCGTTAAGGTTGTAAAACTACGAATATCAGAAAATAAAACTGTTCCTATGCTTTCTTTCCCACCCATCATATCATCACCATCACCAGCTTCCAGTAATTGATCAGCTAAATCGGCATCCATATATCGAGACATTGTGGACTTCATACGTTTTTCACTACTGA
>CAJWYZ010000058.1 GCA_913049525.1 uncultured Fidelibacterota bacterium
GCCCACTTTTTTACTGCACTGTTTGAGCGCACCCGTGTGCCTGATGTACTGCCGCTGATATTTATCGGCATTCTAATTGGCCCTTTATTTGGCATCCTCTCTCCGGATGATTTTGGTTATGTAGGCCCTCTACTCAGCGCGATTGCATTGGTACTAATGCTATTTGAAGGAGGTAGCCACTTAACCCTAGATACCCTGAAAACCTCCTTGAAGGATTGTGTTATATTGGCATTGGCAACTTTTATAATCACGGTACTTATAACTGTTGGAGTAGCATATTATTTAATGGGGAATGAACTCCTTCCAGCACTATTTATTGGTGTTGTACTAGGAAGTATATCCCCGGCAGTGGTAGTTCCCATCGTCCGCATGTTAAATCTTTCTGATAATACAAAATCGACCCTGGTGGTGGAATCTGCAATCACCGATGTCTTGAGTATAGTCATTGCACTGGGAATATTGAAAACCTTTGAATCTGGACATAAAAATATCATGGAGTTTATTGGGACAAACCTTATAGCTACCATGGCAATGTCTCTGTTGGTTGGGTTTGGGGGTGCGGTAATTTGGTCAACAATATTAGAGAAAATTAGAAAATTTCCAAATACTATTTTCACGTCACTAGCATTCATATTTCTTCTTTATGGATTATCTGAAATTCTTGGATACAGTGGCCCCATTTCAGTTTTAATTTTCGGTGTGGTTTTGGCTAATTCACGAAAAATTCCACTAAGTATCGTTCAGAAATTTGGTGCTAGTCATTTAACCGAATTCACAAGCATTGAGAAGACGCTCTTTTCCGAAGTCATTTTCCTTGTTAAAACCTTCTTTTTTATTTTTTTGGGGATGTCCATACAGTTTGGAAATTTTAAAATTCTATTTATTGGAATTTTACTAACCGTCCTCATTTATGGCGGTCGCTTACTATTAAGCCGAATATTAATATCTAAGAAAACACCTAACATTGAAGCTGCCATGATTTCATTTATCATACCAAAAGGGTTGGCAGCAGCAGTCTTGGCCGAAGTCCCTATGCACATGAACTTACCGTTAGAAATGGAAAGCACATTTATAGAAATTAGGGCAGTAGTTTATATGGTAATTTTGTTCAGCATTCTTTTAACATCTTTCCTTATTTATAGTGAAGGAACCGGTTTCACTCGAGGCTTTTACCAACGGTATTTTTCAAAATATAGTTAATAGACAAATCGGGACTCAAAAATTCAAACCCCTTTTAAGTAAATTATATTGATTGACCACATAGCTACTCAATGATTAAGCCCAATAAAATAAAAATCAAAATTATTTTGATCCAAAAATTATACGGTCAAAACAATCATAATACATTAACTTTTCCATCTTAATTTTTGTTATTATTTAATAATCTACCAAAATATCAATGCCAAAAAATATATATTCCAGCGGGAATCCAACGGCTAAGTCAGATTTTTATGTAGAATTTATGCCTAAAAATTCTGGTGGAGTTAAAATTGATATCCAATCTAAAACCAAAGTTCTACACTTTTCAAAATTAAAAAGTTCCTGTCAAAATACTCTTGCTGAGCTGAAAGTAGAACATGGAGCACTTTCTGTAATTGATAATGGTGGGCAGTATTTTGTTCTGCAGGCTCGCATTGAATCTGCCATAAAATTAGCATCCCCTAAAAATATTTACGAATCTCTCCCCGTTTTCAAAAAACATGCTCAATATAAATCATCAAGAAATCGCTTTCGAAGAAGCCGCCTCTACCTCCCCGGGACACAGGCAAAACTCATGCTTAATGCAGGCATTCATAAACCTGACGCCATCATATTAGATTTGGAGGATTCTGTATCCCCCTCTGAAAAGGGTGTTGCACGATTGATTGTACGCAATGCTCTGCGAACATTGAATTTCTTTGGAGCAGAGAGGATGGTACGCATCAATCAGGGTAAAATGGGATTGGAGGATCTGGATGCCATTATTCCCCATAATGTCCATTTGGTATTGGTACCAAAAGTGGAAAATGCAAAACAGCTGAAAGCAGTTGATGATAAAATCCAGTCTATTTGCAAAAAATGCGGACGGAAAAACCCCGTATATATCATGCCAATTATAGAGAGTGCTGAGGGAATTCTTAATAGTTTAGAAATAGCTAAAGCCAGTAAAAATAATGTGGCTATTGCCATCGGGTTAGAGGATTATACAGCTGATATTGGGGTACAACGGACAACTCAAGGCAAAGAATCTCTCTTTGCCAGAAGCCAAGTTGTAAATGCCGCAAAATCTGCCAAAATCCAAGCAATAGATACTGTTTTTAGTGATGTGAATGAGGAAAATGGATTAAGAGCATCGGTAAAAGAAGCCAAGGAATTAGGATTTGAAGGTAAGGGTTGTATTCACCCGAGACAGATTTCACCTATTCATGAAGAGTTTGCACCATCAAAATCAGAAATTGAAAAAGCAAAAGAAATTGTAATTGCATTTGATGAAGCGGAAAGAAAAGGACTTGGCGTAGTAGCTCTTGGCAGTAAAATGATTGATCCTCCTGTAGTAAAACGGGCATTACAAACAATCGATCTGGCAATAACAATGAAATTGCTAACAAAAAGATGGAAGAAATAATTTTTGTAATTTACAAAATTTGTGGTTAAAAACTAATGGGGCAAAAACTGAAATTAACTAAAAATAAAGCTGGAAGAATGGTACCCTCCATGGTAAATGGTGTTAAATCCGTTCCCTTTAAAGGGGTTGGGAAGCACTCGCCCAGCGGAGTTAAAGCTACCCCTCCAATTAGTAGCTGTCAAAATTACCCAGAATCTGGCAACAAAGTAGTTTCTTCTCTTAAGGAAGCCTTAGAAAAATGTAATATAAAAAATGGAATGACCATCTCTAACCATCATCATTTTAGAAATGGTGATTTGGTAATGAATAAAGTCTTTGATATTCTTGCCAAAGCTGGTAAAAAGAATTTACGCTGGTTTCCGTCAGCCTCCTTTCCCTGTCATGAACCCATGATTAAGCACATGGAGAACGGAGTGATCGGTCATGTTGAGGGCTCATTAAATGGTCCCTTAGGAAAGTATGCCTCCGATGGAAAAATGGATGGATTGGCAGTGCTTCGATCTCATGGGGGACGGTGGCAAGCTGTACAGGATGGAGAAGTCCATATTGATGTGGCCATCATCGCTGCCCCCACCGCTGACCCCTTTGGCAACTGCACCGGCGACAGAGGTCCATCTGCCTGTGGATTGTTAGGCTTCGGTCTGGTTGATTCACTTTATGCAGATAAGGTAATAGTGGTAACAGATAGCCTGGTAGACTTCCCCTGTATACCCTGGCAAATTCAAGGTAATAATGTTGATTACGTAGTGGTTTTAGATAAAGTAGGCGATCCGGAGAAGATCGTTTCAGGAACCACGCGACTCACTAAATCTCCTGATCGATTGTATATTGCTGAGCTCACAGCCAAATTTGTACAGGCTGTCGGAATTATGAAAGAAGGATTTAGTTTCCAGGCAGGAGCTGGCGGTACTGCTTTGGCATTTGCCATTTATTTGAAAGAAATGATGATTGAAGCTGGCATTAAGGCACGGTTTATTCGCGGGGGTTCCACCAAATACCTAGTTGAAATGCTAGAAGAAGGATTAACCGATTATATTTTAGATGGACAAACATTTGATTTAGAAGGTGTGCGATCAATGAGGGAAAATGTGGGACATGTAAACACATCTCCCTTCACCAGTTATAATTGGCATGGAAAAGGAAATTTTGCCTCCATGCTAGATGCTGTAGTGTTGGGTGCTACCGAAGTGGATGTCAACTTTAATGCCAATGTAGTGACGCATTCTGATGGACAAATGCTCCACGGTATTGGCGGATGGCAGAATTGCCTTTCAAGCAAATGTACTATTTTACCCATTCCTTCATTCAGGAATCGAATTCCAATCATTGTAGATGAGGTTACTACTTTAGTTGGCCCAGGTGAACTTATTGATGTGATTGTGACAGAAAGAGGAATTGCCATTAATCCTAAGCGGGAAGACCTTATCAAGGCTTCCAAACGCAGCGGATTACCTATCCGCAAAATCGAGGAGATCAAGGAAGAAGTAGATGACCTGGTAGGTGCTCCACTAGACAAACCCAATTTCACGGATGAAGTAATTGGTGTGGTAAAATGGGTAGATGGAACAGTGTTAGATTCAATATTTAAGGTAACCCACTAAAATACACAAAAAACAATACTTGAGAACCATTTTGTGTGTTTCGTGCACAAAGAAAGGAAAAAATGAAAGATAAAGTATTAGAAATATGGCCAGAAATAAACTGGATTAAAGATGAAGACTTACGAACAAAAACGCTGGATGCCTGGGTGTACGCTATTGAAAATAGTCCCTTGGAACCAAAGGACTTGGAGGAAATTCCATTTTCATTACTCATCAAAGATTGCAGTGTATCTTTTATGAACCATAAACGAACATGTGTTCAGTTGGCAGTAGATATAGCCAAAACAATGATAGATAATTTTGGAAAAGAAATCAAGGTGGATATGGATATTATGATTTCTGGAGCCATCCTCATTGATGTGGGTAAACTCTTGGAATATGAAATTGTAGATGGAAAACTTGGTACCAGTGATTACGGGAAGGTGGTACGGCATCCATTCAGTGGTGTGGCAATAGCAGCACGATTCGGACTGCCACCGGGAGTTCAGCATATCATTGGCACCCATTCTAAGGAAGGAGATTTAGGTAAACGGACTGTGGAATCAATAATTGTACATCATGCAGACTTTGTTTCCTTTGAACCTTTTAAAGCATAATAAACTAAAAATGGCACAAACACTCATAGAAAAAATAGTACAGAAACATGCCGTGGGATTAGAACCAGAACATGTAGTAAAATCTGGAGATTTTATTTCCATCAAACCGGCTCATGTAATGACCCATGATAATACCGGTGCGGTTATGGGAAAATTCAAAGCTATCGGCGCCAGCAAAATGGCAAATCCCCGGCAACCGGTGTTTACACTGGATCATAATGTTCAGGATAAATCCGAAACCAATTTAAAGAAATATGCCGGCATTGAAGCTTTTGGAAAACAGATGGGGGTTGACTTCTATCCTGCTGGAAGGGGAATCGGTCACCAGATTATGTGTGAAGAAGGCTATGCCTGGCCAGGGACAATGGTTGTGGCTTCAGACAGTCACTCCAATATGTACGGCGGTCTAGGATCCCTCGGTACACCTGTGGTGAGAACGGATGCTGCGGCTTTATGGGCCACGGGTCAAACTTGGTGGCAGGTCCCGAACATTACAAAGATTGAGTTGATTGGAAACCTACTAAAAGGTGTTACAGGGAAAGATGTAATCATTGCTCTATGTGGCCTATTCAACAACGATGAAGTTTTAAATCATGTGCTGGAGTTTACCGGAGACGGTATCGCAAATTTAAGTATTGATGAAAGGCTGACCATTGCCAATATGACCACCGAATGGGGAGCCCTTGCGGGTGTATTCCCTATTGACGAAGTAACCATTCTATGGCTGAGAGACCGAGCTGATTTTATTGGCAAACGGGGATTGGAAGGAGTACTTTCTGATACTGACGGGGAAAATGGTGTACATCCTCGATTAAATCATGACAGGATAAATGATTTGGAGAACGACTCTCTCATAGCAGATAATGGAGCCTATTATACAAAAAATATTAAATTGAACCTAAAATCAGTAAGCCCTCACATATCTGGTCCAAATCATGTTAAGACAATGACCAGTTTACATGATGCTGTGAGAAAAAATATCAAAATTGATAAAGCCTACCTGGTGAGTTGTGTGAACAGCCGGGTTGAGGATCTGGCTGAAGCAGCTAATACTATAAAAGGCAAGCAGGTTGCTTCTCATGTCGAATTTTATATTGCAGCAGCATCCAGTGAAGTGCAGGCTGAAAGTGAAAATAGAGGTGATTGGCATACTCTTGTGGATGCAGGCGCCACTCCCCTGCCACCTGGCTGTGGTCCATGTATCGGCTTGGGAGTTGGTTTATTGGGTCCAAATGAAGTGGGTATTTCTGCTACCAATAGAAATTTTAAGGGCAGAATGGGAGACCCTACTGCCGAAGCCTATTTGGCATCCCCCTCTGTTGTGGCGGCATCTGCCATTGCGGGAAAAATAGCTCCTCCCTTTGAATTTGAGAATATCGCTCCAGATGGACAAATTACTGTAATTGATAAACCTAAAACTGGAGAGAGCAAAGTTAGATTATTGGAAGGGTTTCCTGAAACATTAGGAGGTGAAATTATTTTCTGTCACCAAGATAATTTGAACACCGACGGCATATATCCAGGTAAATATACCTATATTGATGACTTTTCTCCAGAGCAGATGGCTGAAGTGGTTATGGAAAATTATGATCCGGAATTTGGAAAAATAGTGGAGAGGGGTAATATTATTGTTGGGGGTTATAATTTTGGCACCGGTTCATCTCGGGAACAGGCTGCCACTTCCCTTATCTATAGAGGCATCCAAATGGTGATGGCTGGTTCCTTCAGCCAAACCTATAAACGAAATGCCATTAATAATGGTTTTCTGGTAATAGAAGCGCCCCAGTTATTGGCTGATTTGAAATCTGAATTTGGGGAAAATAAATTATCTGTTAAAACAGGATGGGAAATAAACGTGGATTTTAGAAATTGTATAATAAGTATTGAAGAGAAACGGTATCCAATCAGTGCAGTTGGAACAGCTGCCCAGGAACTGATTCTTGCTAAGGGATTGGAAAACTGGGTTAAGGAGAGGATTAACAACAAGTAAAAAATATATTTTATGTAGTTCTTTATTAACATACAATAGAAATCGTTCACCGTAGAGAGGTTATAGAAAAAACAATTAGCTAAAAGGAGTTTTAATGTCAAAGAGAACCATAGTATCCATGCCGGGAGACGGCATTGGAAAAGTAGTATTAGATGAGGCCATCCGCGTATTAGATGCTGCTGGATTTGAAGCCAATTATGTAGAAGGTGATATTGGCTGGGAATTCTGGTGCCGTGAGGGCAATCCCTTACCCCAGCGTACACTTGATCTTATTGCTGAACATAAAATTGGGTTATTCGGCGCCATCACATCTAAGCCCAAGGACGATGCATTTAATGAGCTTTCTACTGAACTTCAGGAAAAAAACCTGGTCTATGCCAGTCCCATTGTGGGACTACGCCAGCATTTTGGATTGGATATCTGTCTGCGGCCCTGCCGATCTTACAAAGGGAACCCCTTAAACTTTATTCGCCGCGGTCCAAATAATTCAATAGAAGAGCCTAAAGTTGATGTGGCTATTTTCCGACAAAATACGGAAGGTCTCTACGGAGGAGTGGAGTGGAGCAATCCACCAAAACAAGTGTATGATGCGCTTATGACCCATCCCAAGTTTAAACAGAATTTTGGTAATGCTCCGACTGATGAGGTTTCCGTATCCACCAGAATTTTTACCAAAAAATATACAGAGAGAATCCTCCGTGCTGCCTTTGACCATGCCAAAAAATACGGCTATAAATCGGTTACGGTTTGTGAAAAGCCCAATGTAATTCGGGAAACATCGGGAATGATGTATAAAATGGCACAAGAAATGCAGAAAACCGATTTTTCGGAAATTGAACTCTGGAATACCAATATTGATGCACAAATGATGTGGCTTACCAAAAATCCAGAAAATTACGGCGTCATTGTAGCCGGCAACATGTTTGGAGATATTGTTTCAGACGGATTTGCCGGACTCATCGGCGGACTTGGATTTGCCTGCAGTGCTCAGTATAATCCAGAAACGGGTATTGGCGTATTTGAACCAACTCATGGTAGCGCGCCTAAATATGCAGACTACCCCGTTTCTATAGTAAACCCTATTGCCATGGTAGAATCTGCCTGTATGATGTTGGATTTTATTGATGAGCAGGAAATTGCCAAAAACATAAGAAAAGCTGTAGCTGAGGT
>CAJWYZ010000059.1 GCA_913049525.1 uncultured Fidelibacterota bacterium
GTCCATTTCTCCGTCCAGTTATAGCCGTAGTAGATAATAAAGCGGTGAAAGTCCATTTGATTTTTTGTTGAATTTCCATCTGCATCATTGGCTTTATTCCAATGGAGTTCTCCATAGCCGCCAATAGAATATCCAGGCTGAAAGAATTCATCCTGTGCAATTGCCATGGTTATTATTCCAAAGAAGAAAATTGTAAATATTGTTTTCATTTTATTCCTTATTTATTGTTGATTATTAAATATCAGGCTATTGCCTGACCACAATAATTTAAATGAGACTTAATCTCATTTGCAACAATAAATTATGAAATTATTTTTTATTGAAGATGATATATGGTTTTAATTTCTTCTTGATTGAAGTTTTGCTAATAGTCGCAGTATTTCCAGATAGAGCCAGATGAGAGTAACCAGCAGACCAAATGCGCCATACCATTCCATATATTTGGGAGCTCCCACCTCAGCGCCTTCTTCTATAAAATCAAAATCTAAAACCAAATTTAATGAGGCAATAATCACTACAAATATGCTAAAGCCAATGCTGAACATGGAGGCGTTTCCCGGATTCATAATTGACATTCCACTACCAAAAAAGCTCATGACAAAACTGATGAGATACATAATGGCAATGCCGCCCGTAGCAGCCACTACCCCCAATTTAAAATTTTCAGTAGGCTTTATAAGTCCAGATTTATAGGCTAAAAGTAATGCTGCCAAAATTCCAAAAGTGAGAAATACAGCCTGACTCACAATCCCGGGATACTGCATTTCAAAAAACCTTGAAATTCCTCCAAGTGCCAAACCCTTTAATAAAGCGTACCCTGAAACGGTATAAGGTGCCCAGTTTTTTTTAAAAATGGTTACTAATGCCAAAATAAATCCGCCAAACATACCAAAAAGCATGAGACCAGGGGATGGGCTTGACCAAGTATAGGATGCCGTTGCCATAAGTAGTAGAAGAGACATAGCAGTTTTATTCACAGTACCTTCAATGGTCATTTTTTCATCACTTATACTAACCGCATTTTTAAATGTTTTTGAAGATAATGCAGGATTCCCAGATCGCATACTTAAATGTGGATTCATAATTTTCACCTTTCTGTAAAAAATAATTTGAAAAATAACTATATAATTTACTTGCATAGTAAAATAAAACGCTCTACCTTTCTTGTAGGCAATACACTTACAATATAAAGTATATGTAAGTTTTAAGAATGTAAAATTTTGTTAGCGTAATGTGGTATGATTAATTATGCTTTCTTTTGAAGGAGGGAAAGTTTTACCATATTGCTGTTTTACAGAGGAGGAAAAAAAACCCGTTTTGACGGGTTTTTTTTTATGTATAAAAAAAGGCTCCCCTTTTCAGGGGAGCCTTACCGTTTATCAAAGCCAATTGCAGGAATTCTGAGGAGCAAGCCGCGGGTGAACAGAAATGTTCTATGACTTACAGCTCAAATCTATTGCAATTCCCATTACCTAATTTTTGATGTATATCACTTTCTTGAATAATTATTATGATTTATTTTTTTCGTGTGAGAATTATAAGCCCTAAAAGAGTAAATCCGCCGCCAATTATAATTGGAGTTCCAATAACTTCATTAAATAGAAAATACGCCCAGATTGTGGCTAAAATGGGTTCTCCCATAGGAGCAGATGCAACAATGGTGGGGGAAACAAAGCCAATGGCATAATTCATAAATCCATGTCCAAAAATAGTTGGAATGAGCCCTAATAAAAACAGTCCACCAAATTCATAAGAAGAAAAACCGATAATGGGAGTAGCGGTTAAAAGGGATATGCCTAATAATGTAATGGCGGCGGATGAAAATAAGGTACGAGAATAACTGATGTTGGTAACTGACTTCCGTACGTTTTCTGAAATGATAAGTACAATTCCCAAAAATAGAGAGCAGGAAACTGCTAAAAGATTCCCCAGGGTATAATCGCTGGAAAAGTCAAACTGATTTGATGCAATTATGAAAGCTCCTGTAATGGCTACGCTTAACCCCAACACCATTATAGGTTTGTTATTACGCTTGAAAAAATACCTTTCAATTAAAAAAGTGAAAATGGGTGCCAAGGTTCCCAGGAAAGTTGCATTGGCAATGGTTGTGAGTTTGAGGGAAGCAAAAAATAATGCAAAGTGAATCCCAAGTAAAAAGCCTCCCAATAATGTTTTATTTCTGTTTATTTTAGTTAGCGGAGGTTGTTTTTTAAAAATACTTATTATCCATAGAATGAGAGCGCCAAAGGCCATCCTCCAAAACGAAATAGCCACCGCTGGTACATTTTCTAAGTAGCGGGCAATAATGGGGGAAGTACTTACCGCCAGCATCGCTATAAATAATAAGAGAATTATCCGTAAATTCAATCTAGCAACTCTTTCACCGCCCCAATCAACCTGTTCAGGTCTTCTTCCTTATTATAAAAATGCATAGAATAGCGAAGAACGGTGATATTTCCCCATGTAAAAACGGGGATTTGGATATTGTATTTTTCCAGCAATGATTGCTTAAACTGCAGGGGATCATCAATAGGCAGCTCAATGGTTGCCATTTGGCCCAGCCAATCATCAGGACAAATTGGTCTACTATTCAACAATTCAAGAAACTGGTTTCGTTTTGAAACTACCAAGGCTCTATTTAACTTGCCCCGCTCCTGCCAATTATTATCATTCAGGAATTTAATGGCTTCAGGAACCACCAAAAAGGGGGTCATATCCCGAGTACCCTGCCATTCGTGTTTATTTAGAAAGGGGGATTTGTCGGGAAGCTCCATCTCCCATCCCCAGCTAATCACAGGGGGCATTATATCATTTTGTAAACTCTTTTTTACATATAAAAAGGATGTTCCCTTAGGAGCACACATCCATTTATGACAGGCGCCAGTGTAAATATCAGGGTCTAATGCCGTTATATTCAATGGAAGATGTCCCGGAACATGAGCGCCGTCAATTATGGCGAGAATATCTCTTTCCCTGGCAAATTGAATGATCTCCTCCACGGGAAAAATCATGGCAGTCATACTGGTAATATGACTGATAAATATGACCCTGGTTCTAGCCGATACATAACTGAAAAATTTGTTTAGAAATTCATCTTTAGATTTTATAGGTGGTGGTAATTCTGCCTTGATAAATTTGGCTTTAGTATCTTTACAGACTTGCTTCCATGTAAAATCTAGAGCCCCATAAATATGGTTGGTACTAAGCACCTCATCATCAAGCTTCAATTTAAGGCTCCGGGCTACCGCATTGACAGCATGTGTAGGGTTGGGATAATACACCAAATCATCCCCTTCACAGCCTACAAAATTTCCTAAGGCGTTCCGGGAGTTTGCTAAAAGAGGAGAAATGTCCGCATCTAATAATTGAACAGGATCTTTTTCCATTCTCATCTGCCATTTTCCGAGATTTTCAATTACAGACTTCGGACAAGCGCCAAATGATCCATGATTGAGGTATGTGAGCTTTGGATCCAGAAGAAACTGGGATGTCAATTTAGATGTCATTTTCTTCTAGAATTAGTTAAAGATTAGTTTTCTGAAGATCTGATGATTTTATATGAATTGTTTGCTGAGGATAGGGTATTTCAATTTTTTCCTTAGCGAATTGTTTATAAATAGCAGTATTTAATTCATCAGTAATTCTGCCGCGCCCCTCTGGTTTTTCAATCCAGAAAAGCAGCTGAAAGGTGAGCCCTGAATCTCCAAAAGTTCTAAATCGTACTCTGGGATTAGGGTTTTTACATACGTTCGTACTATTTTTTGCAATATTTTCCAACACAGATCTAACCTGGTCAATATCAGAACCATATGCTACGTTTATGGTTATTCGAACCCGATTTTTTTCTTTAGGCCCGCCACTTTCATTAATAATTTTTGAATTGGCGATAAGTGAATTTGGAAGGGTGATTTCGATATCATCCCGAGTCATGATACGTGTACTGCGGAGGCCAATGGTTTTTACATATCCCCGTTCACCCCCATCCAGGTTGATATAGTCACCAGGTTTATAGGGCGTATCTGCCATAATAAAAAAACCGGCAAAAAGGTTAGCAATGGTATCTTGTGCTGCAAAACCAAATATTCCAACCAGAACCGTTGCAGAAACAGTGAGCCCTGTGATATTAACATCCCAGCTGAGAAGAATAAAGAATGCTCCCAGTATGAAAATAATAACCTTCCCCACATTATCAATGATGGGCATGGTATGAGCCCGGATAATACCTTCATTTTTTTTATGACGGCTATACCAGGTAATAAAATGAATGAATGAATGGAACAGGGCAAAAGACCAGATAATTACCACAATGGTTTTAAATAGTCCCTTGGCTGTGAAGGTGATAATTTCAGGGAGTTGGAATAGTTGAATTGAAATTCCAAGCCCCATAAACAGAATGCTGTAATAAATTGGTTTATGGAGAATTTGAATGATGCGGTCATCTATGGTGCTGTCAGTACGGCTTGCCAACCGAGAGAGAACAGATATTATAATCCAGTCAGCTAGTTTAGCAGCAACTAAAGACCCAATGACAAAGAGCCCTGCCTGGAAAGCAGTATTTTGTGTGAGTGTAAACAGTATTTCTAAATAGTCATTCATAGCAGAAAATTAGGGCTGAAAACCACCTAAATAAAAACATTCTCCTAAGCTCTTTTTCGAAGAAATACCTGAACCCTGCCTTTTACACACACTTCATTCTGTGCAGAAATACCTTCTACAGAATGCCAGCCTGAATATTTCCCTTTTTCAATTAAGGCTGCTTCAACAACAGAAATTTCATTTTCATTAATCATAAAATGAAAGGTCACATCAGATTTCACCATTTTTATAAATTGTACCTGAATAGCCTGAGAATAAAAATCTGTCTCTATACCCTTCCTTAATAGTATCTGCTTTATGAGTATGGGAAAAAAGGGATCCATAGCACTAGAAATGGAACCGCCCCAGATAGATTTATTGGGATTTCGATTCCAAAAAGAATGCTTGAGACGAACGTCCATACTATGGAAATCATTAGATATTGAAATAATTGAAATGCGGTTCACCAGAAAAGGGAACCAAAAGTTCAGCATTTTTTTCAATTCTATGGGCTTCAATTCAGAAGAATGATATCGTTTTAAAAAATATTGTACTGGGTTCAAATTCATGCTCTTGCCAATGTCATCCCTTCTAAATCCACATCGGTTTTTTTTTCTAAAATTAAATTGCTTGTGATTTTTGCTGATCCGGCACACATAGTCCATCCTAAATGGCCGTGACCGGTATTAAAATATAAGTTGTCTATTTTACCTTTACCAAAAATTGGCGCACCATTTGGTGTCATTGGGCGCAAACCAGCCCAATATTCCACTTTTGAAAAATCACATGCTTGAGAAAAAAGAGACTCTGCTATATTTATAATCTCGTTAAAATCTGAGGGTTTATGGCTTGTATCATAACCGGATATTTCAGCAACTGAAGTAAACCTGAGAAAATTACCCATGAGGGAAAATGCCATCATATTGTCTTCGTCAATTCCACTATGAATTGGCACCTTTTCATGATTGATAATTGGAACGGTTATAGAATACCCTTTTACGGGATAAATAGGCAAATAATCGCCCACCATTTTTGCAATAATGGGGCTGTAGGCTGCACAGGCTAATACATATTTATCACCTTGAAAGTCGCCCTTATCGGTGATAATCTTTTTAATATTGCTAGTATCATTTTCGATATTTTGAATGGTAGTATTAAAATGAAACTTCGCGCCTTTTTTCTTGCAAATATCAACCAAAGAAAGGGTAAAATCTCTGCAGCTTCCTGATTCATCTGAAGGGCAGTAAATTCCGCCAAATAATTTTGATTGAGCCCCAGACAAAGCGGGTTCTTTTATTAATAGTTCCTCCCGGTTTAATATTTGGAGGTTATTCATAACAGGTTTTAACATGGCCAGTTTTTGTTTTCCTTCCAAAAACGATGCTTTGCTGCGGAAAAAATAAATAAGCCCCTTTTTGTTTTCATAATATTCTATATTTGTATCATCTATTAATTGATGAAAACATTCCTGTGAATAGCTGCTGAGCCTGTGCTTTCTCAGAGTATTTTCTGCCATTTTTTTTTGAGTACACTGTCGGATAAATTGAATTCCCCAATACCACATAACGGGGTCCCATTGAAATTTAAAACGGAATGCCCTCTTCTTATCATAAAGAGAACTGAATAAATTACCGGGCAATTTTGGGGTAGTCCAGGCATAAGAATGCCCCGGGGCAATGAGTCCTGCATTCCCAAAACTGGTCTCCATGGCAGGTTCCATCTGGCGGTCAATCACCGTAACTTTGTGACCGGCCTTAAGAAGTTCATAAGCGGTGGTTACCCCTATAACACCTGCACCAAGAATTAAAATATGCATAAGATAAAAGAAATGGGTTTTAATTCCTCCGAAACTGACTGAAGTAAGAATTAATTTTTTTAAATATTAGTTCTTGATCTGGACTTTTGGTAAATAAGTTATGATTTGCTTGGTTTACTATAAATTTTTCTTTAATTTCTGATGAAATATTATCATATACTATAGAAATATTTGACTGAAGAGATAAGATGTCTTTTGTAGAATGTATAATAAGGGCAGGGCATTTAATTTTATGAAGTTCCCTCTTAACTTTATTTGTGAGTTTCCGCATTTCATTCACAGCAGACATAGGCCAGACCTTATAGCCAAAATAATTCAATTTATCTCTTACAGCTTTAGGATAAGATAATTTTTTTTCTCGAAATGGAACTATTCTATGGAATAAGGGGGTCAATATCCGGGGACCCAAATAGTCTTTAAACTCTAAAACGGTGGAAGCAAACACAGCAGCATTTAGGGGGAAAACAGAACTAAGGTGCAGCGCCAGATCACTGCCCATACTGATACCAATTACATATACATTATCGCAGCGTGATGACATTTCTGCCACCCCCTGTTCTGTAAATTCTATCCAATCGGTAAATTTTGTACGGTTACAGTCTTCAGGGGTGGTGCCATGCCCAGGGAGATTAATGGCTTTGGTATAAAAACCCTGTTTCCCTAGATATTTAGCTAGATCTCTGGTTTCATAGGTAGTATTGGTAAAGCCGTGAATAATATAAACTCCATCTTTACTTTCAGTATTGAATTCGTAGTTTTTAGTATCAAAAAATTCCATTAATTCTATTTAATTTCCCTTAATTATTTCCAGCCATTATTGCATTATTAATAATTGATAGTATTCCTGTTTCCTCTATTGAGTACAAGACCATCAATGAATCGTGGTTGTAATATTATTATTAAAAATTGATTGCAGAAATTATTTAATTGAAAAAAATATTTGATTTTATTATCATCGGTGGCGGCTCCGCAGGGTCGGTACTAGGTAACCGCTTAAGTAAAGACCCATCTAATGAAGTGTTGGTATTAGAGGCTGGACCGTCAGACCATAAGTGGGATTTTCGCCTGCATATGCCGGCGGCACTTACCTATCCCCTCACTTCAAAAACCTATAACTGGTGGTATGAATCTGACCCAGAGCCTCATATGAAAAGTCGCAGAATTTACCACCCCCGCGGCAAAGTTTTAGGAGGATCCAGCAGTATTAACGGCATGATATGGATTCGGGGGAACCCCCTGGATTATCAAAAATGGGCAGATAATGAGGGCCTGGAAAATTGGGATTATGACCACTGTCTACCTTATTTCAAAAGACTGGAACAGCGACTCATTGGCGGTGATAATTATCACGGTGATGATGGCCCTTTATACCTCACTACCCCAGAATGTGAAAACCCACTTTTTGATGCCTTCTTCAAATCAGTGCAGGAAGCCGGCTACCCCTTTACCTCTGATGTGAATGGCTATCAGCAGGAAGGCTTTGGAAAATTTGATCAGACCATTTACCGAGCTCGCCGCTATAATGCCGCCCAAGCTTATATCCATCC
>CAJWYZ010000060.1 GCA_913049525.1 uncultured Fidelibacterota bacterium
GTTTTTTCGGACCCCAATGCAAATGGTGTTTCCGTTACTCTGGGTTCCTGCGTAGAAATGGATTTCTCCAGCTCACTTCCCGGCGATTTAAATGATGACGGACTGGTAAATGTATTAGATGTTGTGGTTCTAGTAAATATGGTCTTAGGGCTGGCTGGACAGAATCCCGCTGGTGATCTCAACAATGATGGCCTTATCAACGTTCTGGATGTAGTGATCTTAGTGAATATAATTTTGAGCTGATAAACCCGAATTTAGTTTAATATCTTTCTGAAAGCATCCATTAACTTCTGGATGCTTTCTTTTTTAGCGGTTTCTCCCATAAGACCAATACGCCAGATTTTACCAGCCAAAGGACCCAATCCCCCACCAATTTCAATGCGATAATCATTAATTAATTTCCCCCTCACATTTGCATCATCAACACCGGAGGGAATTTTAATAGCATTCAACATTGGGAGGCGAGCGCTTTCCTCAACGAATAATTCCAGACCCAAAGTCTTTAATTCAGAGACCAACAGTTCATGCATATCCTTATGCCGCTGAATTACATTTTCCAACCCCTCTTCTAAAATAGAATAGCAGGCCTGATATAGTCCATAGAGCATATTGATTGGTGCCGTATGGTGATAGACCCGTGCATTGCCACTCCAATATTGGGTAATCATGCTAAGGTCTAAATACCAGTTGGGCACTTTGGTTTTTCTATTGGTTAATTTTCCCACTGCCCTATCAGAAAAAGATACCGGTGATAATCCCGGTGGGCAAGAAAGACATTTCTGGGTACCACTGTAAAGGGCATCAATCTGCCACTCATCCATTTCAACCTCAATACCCCCCATGCTGGTAACACAATCAACCAGATACAGAGCCCCATTATTTTTCACCAATTTTCCAATTTCAGCAACAGGGTTACATACTCCGGTTGAGGTTTCAGCATGGACAACTGCCACCAAATCATATTTCTTTTGAGCTAACTGCTCTCTTACAGAATCTAGAATAACAGGTGTTCCCCACTCAAACTTTAGGCTGTCCACTTCTGCACCCAAACGGGTTGCTACATCTTCCATCCGCACACCAAATACGCCATTGATGAGAACCAACACTCTATCTTCTGGCTCCACTAAATTAACGAAACAAGTCTCCATTCCTGCTGAACCTGTCCCCGAAATGGGAACTGTTAATTGGTTTTCTGTCTGAATCAATTTTCTTATGTAGCTTTTAATATCATCCATTAGAGCGATAAACTCGGGATCTAAATGCCCCAAGGTTGGTTTTGCAAGGGCTTGGTAAACGGAATCTGAAACACATGATGGCCCCGGACCCATTAATAGTGGCTTAACAATTGAATTTAATTTATTTTGCATAATTATCTCATTTTAATTCGGTTAATACTTCTTGTTTTATTTCATTCAGCCAGGAGACTTTTTTTCTACGCTTTGGCTGATTTTCGCAATGCTTGTCTTTAGGACAATTGCTACTTCTGGGACATATAATTTGAACCGGATTTTTTAAGCCCTCAGCCACCCATGAAATATTCAATATTTTGGCAACCAAATTTATCGATTCTCTGGCTTCCTGTGGGATTAATTTATCATGACCCTTATTAAAACACGCATCCCTGATTAGTTCACAAATTCCCTGGGTATTTATTCCTTGATTCTCTAAAGCTGGCATGAGATCAATCCCGGTGGAAATCACATGTGAATTATTGGCGGCATCATAAACACGTTGCGATACACAGGCATATAATCTCAAGTCATTTCCTGATATGAGCAGAGATATCTGGTGGAGTGGCTTCTGTTTCTTGGAATTATCTAACAGTCGAAATACAGCCCATTGTCGGCATGGATCCATCCCCATTCGCATGTTCCCCCAGGGCATAGGTATTCCGTTTCCTCTATAAACTGCTCGGAGAAATCCCGGCTGGAAAGCATCAAAATAATGCCAATGCTTATAAGGAGAAACAGAGGTCATTCGACGCATATACACACCAGCAGTAATGTCAATCTTTTCAAAGGCATGAATATGATGGGCTTCCCGCGCCAAATAATGTCGAAAAGGTAAGCGTGGACATAAAAGAGCCCCAGCAAAAAAACTACACTCAAAATTTCGCCAGGCATATAAAATATCAGATTGACTCACTTTATCATCGGACTGACTATCCGGTTGTGGTGAACCCCCTAATTCTCCTCCAGTAGCATGACTGGAGACTAATCCATCACCATTATGCAATACTTTATGCCCCAGATAAGCAGATAAATCATATTTCATGCGGCGAGGTTCTTGCTCCAATTGCCTGTTTAATACTACCGTATGAGGAGGTTCAAAAAATGATCTGAATAGTGTTCGGATTTTATGCCCGGAATCATTTTCTGTCACAAATGGAGGACGATCAAAGTACTTCACCTTTAATCCCACTTTTTTATAGAGATCTAAAATATCCCTGATACTTAGGGGAAATCTTTTCCGTCCAATTTCTTCCGCAGCCCGTTCGATGTCAGGAAACTGATTCTGATGTTTTTCCTGGTATGAACGAATGAGAATATGGGCAAACTGTCGACCATTTGTTCCTGTTTGTGATAATAAATCAGGAATTGAAGTCTGCAATAAATTATCGGAGAATAGGAATTTAGGCTCCAATGAAAAGGACTGAACAGCTCCACCTGTTTTTTCCATTTTGGGTATTTTTACAGTCAAGTTATCATCTAAAAACCAATTGATATCTTTTTGAAATATTTCAGCAAATAATTTTAACAATTCTTCAGAAGGTATGCGTTTTCCTGTCTCAATCAAAGAGATGTATGATACAGACGGCGCTGCTCTGGCATCAATTTGAATACAGCGAACAGATAAATCTTCTAAAGTTAATCCACTCTGCTTTCTGAGTGAGCGAACTTTAGACCCTAAAAAATGCGCCTTTCTGGCTATTGATGAAGATATTTCCATAGTTTGTAAAATTTACATTGTAAAATTTCTATTGTAAAATTTACCTAGATTTATTTATTAAATCACAGTACTTTTTCTACCCCGAATGGGGGAAAAACTATTATATAAGGATTTTACAATGGAAGATATTCACACAGCCACTCAAGAGTCAGTAAACATTATCGGAACAATAAGCGATTCTTTTGCTGAAATATTAACAGATGAAGCTCTGCAATTTGTAGTTAGACTTCATAGAAATTTTAATCCAACTCGATTGGAGTTATTAGAAAATCGTCAAACTCGTCAAGCAGAATTGGATGCTGGCAATCGCCCAAATTTTTTGGCAGACACCGAAGCCATTCGCTCCGGCAACTGGAGAATAACTCCTGTTCCTGCTGACCTTCAAGATCGTAGGGTGGAAATTACTGGTCCCGTTGACCGCAAGATGATTATCAATGCATTAAATAGTGGTGTGAAGGTCTTCATGGCAGATATTGAAGATTCTAACTCCCCTACTTGGGATAATATTATTAATGGTCAAATTAATTTGAGAGATGCAGTTAATAAAACTATCAATTTTACAAACACTAATGGTAAGCATTATGAGCTGAACGAAAATCCTGCCACATTGATGGTGCGCCCCAGGGGTTGGCATTTGGTTGAGAAACATATAATGGTAGATGGTAAGCCAATATCTGCCAGCATTTTTGATTTTGCCATGTATTTTTTCCACAATGTAAATTCCCTAAAAGCCAACGGTACCGGTCCTTATTTTTATTTGCCTAAACTGGAAAGTCATTTAGAAGCCCGATTATGGAATGATATTTTCAATATGGCTCAAGATGAATTAGATATTCCTAGTGGTACCATTAAAGCAACGGTACTCATTGAAACCATATTGGCCGCCTTTGAAATGGATGAAATCCTCTATGAATTACGAGAGCATTCTGCGGGGCTTAATTGTGGTAGATGGGATTATATTTTCAGCTTCATTAAAAAATTCCGCAATCATGCTGACTATGTTTTGCCTGACCGTTCTGAAATTACCATGGATCGCCATTTTTTGAAATCTTACGTGGATTTATTAGTTCAGACCTGTCATAAAAGGGGCGCTCATGCTATGGGTGGAATGGCAGCACAAATCCCAATTAAAAATGATGCTGATGCCAATCACAAAGCCATGAATAAAGTGAAAGAGGATAAAGAACGGGAAGCACAGGCCGGACACGATGGTACCTGGGTGGCTCATCCAGGTCTATCTCCCATCGCTCTGGAAGCATTCAATTCTGTCATGCCTGAACCCAATCAATTGCATAATCTTCGGGAAGATGTGACTATTTCTGCTGATGATTTGCTGCAAGTTCCATCAGGGACTATCACAGAAAATGGAGTGAGAGCAAACATTCGAGTGGGCATTCAATATGTAGAAGCATGGCTCTGTGGCAATGGATGTGTACCACTTTACCATCTCATGGAAGATGCGGCTACTGCCGAAATATCTCGCGCACAACTTTGGCAATGGATCAAGCATGAAGCCACAATAAATGATGGATCTCCCATTACAAATGAACGCTTCCAACTTTGGCTAAAAGAAGAATTGGATGGCATTCAATCTGAAGTTGGCATAGATAGATTTGAGCAGGGAAAATTTAAGGAAGCATCTCAATTGTTTAGTGAAATGATTACCAAAAATGAATTTGATGAATTTTTAACTATACCTGCATACCAATATATTTAATTGAAGGAAATAAAAATGACACCTGAAAATCAAGAAAAACAAGTCGAACAAGAGTGGAGTGCTAATTCTTCATTGAACGGAATTAACACACAAAATTCTGATGAACAAATCATTAACCTAAAATCATACTCCAAAAGTATTGAACAAATTACAGGACTTCGCAAGAAGCATTCCGGAAAATGGAATGCCATTAACCCAAATTCTGTGGCTAGAATGCGATCCCAAAACCGGTTTAAAACCGGTATAGATATTGCTAAATATACTTCCTCAATTATGAGAGCAGATATGGATGCTTATGATAACGACACCACAAAATATACACAGTCATTAGGATGCTGGCACGGATTTATTGGTCAGCAAAAAATGATTTCAATTAAAAAGCATTTCGGTACAAATAAAAGAAACTATTTATACCTTTCTGGATGGATGGTGGCAGCACTTCGATCTGAATTCGGTCCACTTCCTGACCAATCAATGCATGAAAAAACTTCTGTAGCAAGTTTAATAAACGAACTTTATACATTTTTACGACAAGCTGATGCAAGAGAATTAGGTGGTTTATTTAAAGAATTAGATGCAGCTGAAGGAGAGGCAATAAAAGCGGTTCAAGAGAAAATTGATAATTTTGAGACACATATTGTTCCAATCATTGCAGATATCGATGCCGGCTTCGGGAATGCTGAAGCTACATACTTGATGGCAAAACAAATGATTGAAGCGGGTGCTTGCTGTATCCAAATTGAAAATCAAGTTTCTGATGAGAAGCAATGTGGTCATCAAGATGGAAAAGTAACCGTACCTCATGCTGACTTTTTAGCCAAAATCAATGCGGTTCGTTATGCATTCTTAGAACTTGGGGTTGATGATGGAGTCATCGTTGCAAGAACAGATTCATTGGGTGCTGGTCTAACAAAACAGATCGCAGTAACCCATAACGTTGGTGATTTAGGAGACCAATATAATTCTTTCTTAGATGTTGATGAAGTAACCACTGACAACATGAATCATGGTGATGTAGTAATTAATCATCATGGTAAATTAGTTCGCCCTAAACGATTACCAAGTAATCTATACCGATTCAAAAAAGACACCGGTGTAGCTAGATGTATTCTCGATTCCATAACCAGTTTACAAAATGGTGCGGATCTTATTTGGATTGAAACTGAAAAACCTCACATCGGGCAAATCGGGGCTATGATGGATGAAGTAAGGAAAGTTGTTCCCAATGCAAAACTGGTATATAACAATAGTCCATCATTTAACTGGACTTTAAACTTCCGTCAACAAGTTTTTGATAAAATGGATGAAGATGGAGTTGATACTTCAGCTTACATACGAGAAGCTCTTATGGATGAAAAATATGATGATACTGAACTGGGTAGAGAAGCTGATGAAAAAATTCGTACTTTCCAATCTGATGCAGCAAGAGAAGCGGGAATTTTCCATCATTTAATCACCCTGCCTACTTACCATACTGCGGCTTTATCTACTGACAACTTAGCGAAAGAATATTTTGGTGATAAAGGAATGCTTGGCTATGTTCAAGGTGTTCAACGAAAAGAAATTAGGCAAGGCATCGCATGTGTTAAACACCAAAATATGGCGGGATCAGATATGGGAGATGACCATAAAGAGTATTTTGCTGGAGAAGCCGCACTTAAAGCATCTGGTAATGATAACACGATGAATCAATTTGATTAAAACTTGGTAGTAAGAGTTCTTTCAGTAATCTTCTTGTTGTTTCCAAGGCCAGTATAACAAAATGTTTTGCTGGCTTTTTTATTACTAAGCATAAATAGTTATACCTATTCTAAATTCTAGAATATTATAAGGAGTTAATATTAATGGATGTAATTGTTTCCACACCAAATCTCTCCGATCAATTCGATCAGCACGTAGATATTGTTGAACCATTGTTTAAACATTATGGAAGCTTAAAACAGGGATATGGCAAGATAACAACCGTAAACTGTTTTGAAGACAATTCATTAGTGGCAGAACAAGTTAAATTACCAGGAAATGGAGGGGTGTTGGTAGTAGATGGCGGGGCTTCACTTCGGTATTCATTATTAGGTGATCAGCTCGCAGCTTCTGCCATAGAAAATAGTTGGTCAGCAATCTTAATCAACGGTTGCCTAAGAGATGTAGAGATTATCGCGCCCATGCCGTTGGTGGTCATGGCATTAGCATCCATACCCCGTAAGACGGTGAAAGCTGGCAAAGGTCAATTAAATTTACCTGTTAACTTTGCAGGTGCTACTTTCCATCCAGGACATTACCTGTTCGTTGACGAAACTGGCATTTTAGTTGCTGAAAATAATTTATTAGCGCCCATCTAAGGTTTTTCTACAAATAGGAGTCTGCTATTGGTTTGTTTTCTTTTTTTCTGCAACTTCGATTGGATGTAGATTTTCTAATGACAAAAAATTCAAATTTAGTACAAATCTTCACAGATGGTGCCTGTAAAGGTAATCCGGGGCCTGGTGGATGGGGTGCCATTATGAAATATGGTGACCATGTGAAAGAACTAAATGGCTATTCTGCAGAAACCACCAATAATATTATGGAATTGACTGCCGTCATTGAAGCATTAAAATCTCTTACCCGCCCCTGTGCTATTATTCTCACAACAGATTCTAATTATGTGAAAGATGGTATTACTCAGTGGATTCATAATTGGAAAAAGAAAGGTTGGAAGACTGCCAATAAACAACCAGTAAAGAATAAAGAATGTTGGCTCCAATTAGATGTAGAAGTCCAACGCCACCAGATTAAATGGAAATGGGTAAAAGGACATAGCGGACATCCTGAAAATGAACGGGCTGATGAACTGGCAAATGAAGCAGTGGAAGATAATGTAAATAGGGAATAGTTAAGCCCCATACCGCAAATAGTCAGCTAGTTTAATCCTCCAAGCTGAAACCTTATACACAGGAATTAGTATGAACATTTAACCCCGCTTTCCAGTTCCTAACTTTGCAGAAATTAGATCACGAATCCCTTTAGGAATTGCTTTCTCAGATTTTGAGCTAAATAAAAAAAGGGAAGCACCCCTTCTCCGTAGTATCTCCCTTTAATTATTAATAAGGAGATCTCAGTAAGTGTAACTAATCAGTTACGATAGCCAACTAATCAGTATTATGAAGCTTGTGGATAATAACTATTGATGGTGATCACTAAATTAAAAAAATAAAAAAGCCCCCCGTTTCCTGAGAGCTCATACAATCTATCCCTTGCCATCTAAGTAG
>CAJWYZ010000061.1 GCA_913049525.1 uncultured Fidelibacterota bacterium
AAAAAAGCCCCCAACTTATTGGGGGCTTTTATTTAATTTAACAACCTATTACTCTTCTACTTCAGGTGCTGCTAATACATCATCAATGTTTATATCACCACTATCAATTTTTTTCTGAAGTTGATCCTTGATTTTGCCTTTTGATTCATCGATTTCCCGTTTTGATACATTGTCATCGGCGGTTTTTGGTGTGAACATGGCTGCCTTCTTTCCTGGAAGATAGCCCTGTAATTTGTCAACGGTTTCAGTTTCACTATCTGCCAATGCAGTTGCCATAATTTCCAGATCAATTTCGGGGTCACCCCAAAAAGTAGCTGCAATTCCATCTGGCATAGCAACAATGTCATCAAATAAGAGGAAGTATTTTTTCACTTCTTGGAGTAATCCTGGGTTATCTAATTTCATTTGTTCTAAATATTTTTTTGCATCATCTTCCGGCATTTTACCTAACATTTCTGAAACAGATTTACCCCCACCTCGTGAAAACTTAACTGATTCAGGAAGAAAAGCACATTTCTTTTTAAGCTCATTAGCAGTATGAATGATTGCTTCAAGGGGAATATCATTTAATTCGCCAGTTTGTAAAACAATTTTATTTTGTTTTTCAACATTAACCTTTGACAAAAAAATCATCCTTTTTTCATTGTCAATTTGCTCTAATGCCAATGCAATTACTTTGGGTTTTTCCGGTGACAATAATACGAAGAGCTGTTCATCATCTAAAGCTTCAAGAAATTCAAACATTTTTTCACTACTAGTTTGATCTTTATACTTGTCCTTGGAAAGCATTTTGAAATAATAATCTTCCAATACTTCCTTCTTTACAGCTGTTGGAACGGTATTTTTTAAGGTTTTGGCATGATCCCATATTTTATAAAACTCAGCTTCAGGAATATCTTTAAACATATTAAGGGAAAGAGAATCTCCTAAAATATCAAAAAGGATAGCAACCTTATCATAACCCGTTAATTCTTCTTTAGTTTTCATAAATTATTCTTCTCCAGCCTCTTCATCATCTTCATCATCTTTATTTGGATTATCCTCCAGCCATTCTTTAATGAGGGCAGATGCGCCCTCTTTTTCCCCTATGGTAAGCGACACAGCAGTCTGCCTTAATGAGCGGAGCTCAGAACGCAGACCATCTTCATCAGGGCGAGGAGGAGGTGCAGCAGGTTCAGGGGATTCTTCTGGTTCTGCCTCGCCAGTTTCATCATCATCAGAATCATTTTCTCCTTCTTTCTTCTTATCCTTTTTTTTGTCTTTAGCTTTTTCCTTTTCTTTACTCTTTGGTTTTAAATAGATTGTTTTCGGCTTTTTATTTCTGGCAGCCAAAAAGGTTACAACTATGAGGGCAATGATAAGTAAGATAAAAATAACAGAACCCATTATTCCCGATTTCCCCCCCCCCAGTTGCATACCCATTAGTGATTCGTCTTCCTTACCACCACCAGCTTGTTGTTTTACAATACTGAGAGTTTCATGAATTATTACAGAATCAGATTTAATTTTACTTTCCATGACTCGTTCGAGCCGTTTTTCAGTATTGATAAATTTGAGAGAATCTTGTGATTTTTGTAATTTTTCAGCTACAATCATTTGAACAAAACGGATTGAATCTTGCTTTGCCAGTTGTTGTATTCTCCGATGATTCAAAGATCTTTCTTCATCTCTTTCGGTGGAAACTTCATCAATTTGGCGTTCTAAATCCTCTAATATCTTATTTTGATTTGCCAAATCAGCAGCTCGTTTGTCAGCCTCTAATTTTTCAATTGCCTTTTCTAATTCATAGAGCTTAGTATTTTTGTTGTTAGCCTGAAATTGAAACTGCATAGCTTCAATTTTAATGCAATCCCCACAGTCTTTGGTTTGAGGAATTATCTTTTCTACTAAGTATTTAATTTCTTGTTTTATAGAACCTTTATTATGCAATTCTTCATCTATTCCAATAGTAACTTCAACACGTCCGATATCTAAATCATTTCCACTACGGTTTTGGTTTCTGATATTATTGGATGGCTGTGAACCTTGGTTTGATGGCAAAGTAGGCAGCCCAGGGATATATCCAACAGAAGGGCCGGCTCCAGTTTGAGGTGTAGCAGATTTTTTCAGGGTGCCACCAACTGACGAAAATTCAATACTAACAATTACTAAAAACTTCTCCTGCCCCAACATTCGAGACACTGCAGCAGAAACCTTTTGCTGATAAGAATTTTCTATGGCAATTTTCTGTGAAAGAAGACCTGCTTGCTGGTTCCATAGAAATGCGCAGAGGGCTATTAATAAAAGATATTTACGGCCAAATTTAATGGTCATGGTTTTGCTCCTGTTTAAGCATAAGTAAATTTAATACATTCAAATTGTTGTATGAAAGATTGTACAATTATTTTCCGGCATTTTCGTATCTTTCAAGTCCATCTACAAATTTTTGCTGTGTAAAAATAATTTTAATACGCCGGTTTTTTGCACGAAGTTCTTTTGTTCTATTTAGGGAATCAATCACAGAATCCATGCTGATTTCATCAAATAAGGGATTCCCATCTTTATCCATGTCAACTCCTGTATATTCAGGCTTACCACCCCTTCCCTCTACAATTTCTACATTTTCGCCTCGCGGTTTTTGTACTGCTCCCCGCCTCATGTTTTCCCAGCTCATATCGGCAGGCCAGCGTTCAGCATAGCCATGAGAAACTAACCTTGAAGGATTTACTCCTTTATCTATAAGGTAGCTTACTACCGCAGAGGCTCTGGCAGATGACAATTCCCAGTTTGTTGGGTACATTTTTGCCACATTCCTAGTAGGCTTCACATTATCCGTATGTCCTTCTACAATAATTTGCCGATTATCAGATGGAACAGTTAAAAAACTATCTACAGCTGCATCTAAAAATCCTTTCAATTTTTCTTTAATGGCAGCCTCTCCAGCATCAAAACAGACATTCCCGTTTAATTCAACAACCGTGCCCCGGGGGTCTTTCATTTCTACTTTTGCCTCAGAAGAATCTAATTCCATTTCTTCTATAATTTCAGCTAAATCTTCATGCATTTCATAAGATTTCGGAGGTGGCTCTTGCTGTGCCTTTAAATCCTGAATGAGGCTGTCCATATATTCTTCAATAGGCTTATCATCTATTTCTGTCACCCCTTGTTCTTTTAATTCCTGAGCTTGTTTTTCAATTTCTTCAATTTCTTCCTCTTGTTTAACTGCCCCTGCTTCATCCCCACCCCCTTCAACAAGTCCAGCAGGATCTGAACTTGACAAAGAAAACAAAATCACAAAAAATGCAAAGAGCAGGGTGAACATATCTGCCATGGTGCCAAAATATCCAGGCAAACCTGCACCGTTTCCATCACATAATGGACAAACCTCGTCAGCCATTTATATTAATCTTCATCCGTGAATCTGTCTTTTCTTGCCAGGAATGCATTTAGCCGTTCTTGTACCATAATAGGGTGAACCTTATCATATAGTAACATAGCTGCTTCTAAATGCAGGGCACTTTCTACCTTTTTACCTTCATTAATATATTTTAAATGTTCTGAAAAGGGCAGAAAAAAGAAGAAGGCAAAAAGTGCTCCGTAAAGCGTAGTAATGAGTGCGATTGCCATATTTGCGATAAGTGAAGCCATTGGGTCAGTACCGGGGGCCGCAGGCATGGTCATACCAGCTAACATGAAAATCAACCCAAATAATGTTCCGATCATACCAAAAGATGGGGCATATTCTCCTAATTTAGCTATAGCATTTGCTGCTTTTATTTCACGCAATGCACGATATTGTTCTTTATTTTCCATAATGGTACGGATATCATCTTTTGCCAAACCATCACTAATCATTCGACAGGCATCTTTTATACTACTAAGACGAAAAGGCATGTGTTCTGGAGTTTCATCCGCAGCTTTTGACAGCTCCCCTTTTCGTGCTAATTCAGCAAGACCAACATAGTCCTGTACCACATCTTTTAAAGTAAACCCCTGTGCACCCAAAAATACTTTTGGAAATCCAGCAAAAGCTGCAATTACATCCTCTAAAGGGTACGCAATGCAGGTTGCGGCAATCGCCCCACCAACAACAATTGCTAAGCTAATTCCGTCCCAGAGAGAACCCATACCACCTGTCGACGCAGATCCTAGGAAGGCTGCGGTAAGTAAAATTCCAAGACCCATCACAAAACCAATGACTGCACCTAAATTCATTTAATATTCTCCTGTATTTTTCCTATTTCTATGGGTGTGAGGCGGTTTTCATCAGATGCCTGCAACACATCATAAATTTCAGTAAATTCCGGATCTAATTGCAGAGCCACATTCCAGTTCAGTGTTGCCCGGCGGTTATCGCCCAGTTTGTAATAAATAGAACCACGCCTGCCATAAGCAATAGCTAAGTTGGGATTTAATTCAATGGCAAAATTCACTTCGGACAAAGCATTTCTATATTCTTCATCATAGAAAAACCTCAGCGATCTGGATAAATGTCTCATTGCTTTATTTTGGCTAGATTGGCTCACCTGTTCACGTAGTAGATTTTTTCTGGTGGAGTCAACTAAAACCACTTCATTATGCTGAAGCATATTATTATAATCATTTAAGTTATCAATCATATTATTACTTACCTTGATGGAGTCCCGCAAAGTTTCTACAACATCTGTGCAGATTAGATCATAATACAAAATAGAAGAATCCGTTTCGCCATAAATACCATACCCTAATTGTTCATCTAACCCTAATTCTTCTATTTCATCTGCATCAAAAATTCTAGGTACATTTATACCCATTCCAAAAGTTATGGATGGTGCATCGCCTCTTAGTGCGGACCAATCATCAGTACGGTCTTCAGTAGCAAAATCACCAAAACTCTCGAAATGAGTAATGCCTAAATTAATATGAGTTGACTTTAATATGGGAATAGAAACACCTATATTTAATCCTTTACCATCAAATTCAGTCATAAAATTTGCTCCACCATTTTTTTTCAAGAAGGGAGTAGTAAAATTAAACCCTAAAAAAACCCCGATATTTTGCTTTTGATTTGAAACATACAGATGTGAATCTTCATTAATTTTTCCAGAGCCAAAACCCAAATAGGTTGCAATGGCGTAATCATCAAAATCTTTTACACTGCTGAGAACTGCAAAAAGAGACACTCCTTTAGTGTCTAATCCATCATCATCTGCAGAATCACTGCCCTGCCTGAAAATAATATCCTGAATTCCTGCACCTACATTCACATCTCCATATTTAAACATATTTTTTTGAAGATGAAAACCAAGTTCACCCGAATTAGCGGGATTTACCGGCCTCACAAAAGATAGTCCATAAAGGTAGCCGGATTTTCCCATAGTGTTCACAGAAAATGCAGAACTGCTTTGGCTTGAAGATAAATATTCAGAGGATACATTAACTGCTAAGAGATTTTTATACATATTGATATCCATATTGGGAACACGCATCATATTTCCAGGCCTGGAAAATGCAACACGTGAATTTGCGTCTATTACTCCAGCCAATAAAATAAATGTAAGTGGAATTAAAAACTTTGCTCTGGGCATTCTTTAATGTTGGTTTAATATCCGCGTTTTGATTTTAGCCGACATGAAATAATCGCTTTCAGGATAAAAGGAAATAAGTTTTATATAATTACTTTTCGCGTTTTTGATATCTCCTATTGATTCATAAATCATTGCTATTAAGAGATAAAGTTCATCGCTTTCGTTTTGTTTGAGTAATGAAAGTACTTGGGCTTTGGCTTTGTCAAGGTAACCAGTCCGGTAGTAGGCCACCGCAAGTAAATAGTTTAAACTTTCTCTATTTCGTTTTGAGAGCATGCTCAAATCTCTTTGGTAAAGAATCTCAATTACATGTTGATAATTATTATTAAAATAAGATTTTTCTGCTGCTAATTTAATTTGGTTAATACTAATTTCAACTGAGTCACTTATCAATTGGCTAGATTTTTTCGACAGCAATGTTTTTTTCACAGGGGGTATAAATGGATCTGTAATGACGGCATTTATTTTTGCACGAGTCTTTTTTTCTTTAGATGATAACGGATGGGGAGCCTCTTTGACATTCTGAATTTCAGATGGAGTAATTACAACGCCCAAATCCCATAGCACCTCATTTGTAAATCCCATTGAATAGAATAATCCAATGCTAACGCACAAAACAAATTTGTTAACCGTCATACTGACTCCAGTCAATATCATAACTATATCCAATGAATGAACCAAAAGATTTTGGGATTACCATTTGGAAGTTCCCAACAGCGTGCGGCAAAATACTATTATCGGATGAAATACCAGTTTCGAAGGTATTTGTCACCCCATTTATAAATGCTGTCAAAGCTTTTGAGTCTCCCTGCCAGTTTGTTCTAAAGGTGAAAATAATTTTTGAAAAATCTGCTCGTTTATTCCCCACATTTTTCACTTCACCTGATAGTACCGTATTCCCAGAGCCATCCTTTTCCTCTGTAATATCTCCCACCAACACCAAATGAGCAGACATATTTGTCACTCGTTTTTGTATGAGGTTTACTCCAGAAGGGTCTGGTACTCCAGGGACCTTAGATTCGGTGTCAAAATTGCCGTAGGCACCTACTTGATTTACTACCCGAATGATTGTATTTCGATCAATAATTAGCTGTCCTATTAAGGTTTCTATTTTCATTACATCTTGATCCTGATATACAATTTTACCAAAAATAGAACTTCCGTTATTGAGAACAACTTCTTTGTTATAAATAGCAAATGGGTTTGCCCAAACTTGGGTTTGAGCTTCCAACTTACTTAAATTTTCATGCTGATAGTCCAGTTCAGCCTTCATTTTCTTGATATCCATACGAAGATCTTCAATAATTTCAGGCATATTTTTTTCTACAGCTGAATCCTGCAAGAGATCATAATTGTTTCCATTTTCGCCATTATTCAAATCAGGAGAATTATTTATATCAGGAGAGGTCTCAATTTGGTCGTTTTTACCTCCACAAGAAAACATAAATAGAGTGCAAAAAATTATTATTATATAGAGTTTAATGTTATTCATAATTGAAAAGATTATTTATAATATTTTGGAGTTTTTTTTTTTAAAGGAATCCCTGTGATGCCAAGAATTTAAATCAATACAACATATTGTTATCTTGAAGGAAAAATATACCTTATAATGTGGATATCAGCAAAATGATTTATTCCCCAATAGTATATTTTTTTGGGCAAAAAAAGGACTCAATTATTTTAAATTAATTATTGAAATTAAAAGTTAATCATTTTTTGTGAAATAATGGGAATAATTGTAAATTTACTTCATTAGTTGAGAGGGAAATAGCTTGTTTATAGAAATGCTTAAAGGAAAAATTCACCGGGCAACGGTGACGGAGGCAGATTTAAATTATATCGGATCGCTTACATTAGATGAAGATTTAATGGATGCTGCCGGACTTAGAGAGTACGAAAAAATTGGGGTATTAGATATAACCAATGGAAATCGTATAGATACCTATATTATTAGTGGAGAAAGAGGGTCTGGAAAAGTATGCATTAATGGAGCTGCAGCTCACTTAATTAGCAAGGATGATTTGGTGATTATTGTGGCATACTGCCAACTTAATGAAACTGAAGCCCAGATTCATAAACCCAAAATTGTTCATGTAAATTCCGAAAATCATGTGACATTTTTGGGCAATGAAGAGCCAGTTTTGGTATAATATTCCATGAAAAAAACAACTATCAGAGATATTCAGAAGTTAAAGGGTAGCGAATCTCCCTTTGCTACTGTTACTGCCTATGATTTTGTTTCGGCTCAAAATGCAGACGCCGTAGATTTTCCATTATTATTGGTAGGTGACAGTGCAGCTATGGTAGTGTATGGGATGGAGAATACAATCCCAATTTCAATGGATGAATTACTATTTTT
>CAJWYZ010000062.1 GCA_913049525.1 uncultured Fidelibacterota bacterium
CATTCCTTTTATTGGTTTGGTGAAGTTATTAAAACATACATACATTATCTTAAGTATTTTGGTTGGAATGCTTTTCTACCTCGACTTATCAATAATGCAGTTCGGGAAATTGATTTGCCCAATGAAGCATCTGGAGCGGTGATAATCCCCATTCCACTGCACAGAATACGGCAGCGAGACCGAGGGTTTAATCAGGCTCAAGCTATTGCCAATGAATTGGCACAACAATGGAATTTAATGGTAGATTATGAAATATTGAAGCGTGGGAAATATACAAAATCACAAACTGCTCTGAGTATCTCTGAGAGGGAAAAGAATATGTATATGGCATTTCACCTCACTAAGTCCCCTCCCAAAGCAGTGTTGTTAATAGATGATGTGCTCACTACTGGATCAACTGCAGATGCGTGTGCACGGCAATTACGTGAGGGAGGAAGTAGGTGGGTAGGTGTTGTAACATTAGCAACTCCAAAAAAAAAGAAAATATTTAGATAAGAAGTTCCTGTCTTTTGTAATTTTCCTGTCTGTTTACCAGCCGAAATTATGAACAAGATTACTGATTTAGATTTAAAAGGAAAGCGGGTACTTATTCGAGTGGATTTCAATGTTCCCCTGAATGGAGGTATTGTTGCTGATGATTTTAGAATAAGAGCAAGTTTGCCAACCATAAAACATTGCCTGAATGAAGGCGCATCTGTGGTTTTAATGTCGCATTTGGGTCGCCCAAAAGGAGAAGTTGTTCCGGCATTAAGTCTTGACCCTGTTGCATTTTGTTTAGAAGATTTACTTGAAAGAGAAGTAATGTTCTCAGAAGATTGTATTTCGGATGATGCAATTGGATTGAGCCAACAAATGCTTCCTCGTGAAGTACATCTTCTAGAAAACCTTAGATTTTATCCAGGTGAAATCAATAATGACTCTGAATTTAGCGGCTATCTTGCAGAACATGCAGATATATTTATAAATGATGCTTTTGGCACATCCCACCGTGCACATGCTTCAAATGTAGGAGTTGCATCAATAGCAACTGAGTCTGCCATAGGCCTACTCATGGAAAAAGAATTAAAATATCTGGGTGAAACTATGAATGCTCCTGAAGAACCTTGCGTTGTTATTTTGGGTGGCGCCAAAATTGGAGACAAAATTGCTCTCATTAAAAATATGATGGGGAAAGCAGATTCTATTCTTATCGGTGGTGCTATGGCTTTCACCTTTTTAAAAATTCAGGGAAAAAATGTGGGCTCATCGTTGATTGATGAAGACAATCTTAATACCGCTGAAGAAATTCTAAGGTTAGCAAATAATACCAATACAAATATAGTACTCCCTCTTGATGCTGTAGCAGGACCGAAATTATCTGACGATGCTACATGGCGGGTTGCTAGTTTAGATGAACTGAGAAATAATGAGGCCGGTTATGATATTGGTCCTGAAACCACCATGGAATTTGAAATGGTATTATCTAATGCAAAAACAATAATTTGGAATGGCCCCTTAGGTGTGAGTGAAATACCTGCATTTTCAACCGGTACGCAGGCAATTGCTTCTGCTGTAATAGACCAAACTGAAGATGGTGCAATATCTATAATTGGCGGAGGAGATACAGCGTCAGCTTTAAAGCAATATGGATTGGATAAAGGGTTTACCCATATTTCGACAGGTGGAGGAGCATCTCTCCAATTGATGAGTGGCAAGCAACTTCCTGCATTGGAGGCATTAAAGGAATATGCTTAGAACAAGATTTTGTGTAGCAAATTGGAAAATGAATTTTAATTGTACTGATACTAAATCCTTTCTTGAAAGTTGGAATAATAAAGAATTGAATAATAAGGAAGTTAAAACTATTTTTTGTCCGTCATTTACAGAACTGAATACAGGTGTAGAAATTCTTCAATATTCAGATTCTGAAATTGGAGCGCAAAATGTATTTTATGAATCTAGTGGTGCTTATACCGGTGAAGTATCTTGTTCTATGTTGAAAAACATTGGATGTCAGTGGGTCATAATTGGCCATTCTGAACGTCGATCGATTTTTAGTGAAACTGATGAAATGGTACGTAATAAATTAGATCAATTAATTTCAGAAAGAATGAACCCAATAGTATGTATTGGTGAAACAAAAACTCAACGTGAAAATGGAAAAACTCAGGAAATTCTATCTCAACAATTGTCCATAGCATTTGAAAATCAGGAAGATGTAAATTTGAAGAATACCATAATAGCATACGAACCTGTTTGGGCAATCGGTACAGGAATTACAGCCACTGTGGAAATGGTGTCTGATGCTCACAAATCAATTAGAAACATTTTTAATAATAATGGATTTAATGGAAGCAATATTTCCATTTTATATGGAGGTAGTGTTACAGACGGAAACGCAACTGAGTTATCAGAATTAACAGATGTTGATGGTTTTTTAGTAGGTGGGGCATCTTTGGATGTAGACAAGTTTTATGCAATTTATAATCAACTTTAAGGAGAAATAATAATGTTATATGGAATCGCAATTTTTATCTTTGTTTTGGTTTGTATCATGTTAATGGGAATTATCCTGTTACAATCTAGTAAAACTGGTGGAATGGGCACAGCTATGGGTGGGCAGGCAATTAACACTGCCTTTGGCGGACATGGAGCCGATAAGTTGTTAGTTAGAATCACCAGTGGATTAGCTGTTGCATTCATGGTTTTGGCAATTACAATTGGAATGATGGATAATCCAGCATCTCGAATTGATTTTAGTAATAAACCAACACTCAGTCGTAATGAAGGAGCCGGAAATGCTGTATCTACACCAGCCGTAGATTTACAGCCAATTGAAAAAGTTGAACCTCTTGCAGTGCCTACTGAAAACAAGGATGGCGAATAATCTTATTTGCTGAAGTGGTGGAACTGGTAGACACGCATGCTTGAGGGGCATGTGGGGGAAACTCTGTGTGGGTTCGAGTCCCACCTTCAGCACTAATATTCTATTAATAAAAAATAATGAAATGAAAAATAATATTCTCATCAGCTTTATCTTAGTCTGCACTAATCTATTTGGTAATGCAGAAGATCATTTGTTATTAATCCAATCATCTATAGATGCGGGGGAGTATTTAATTGCAGAAGCGAATTGTGAAACTGCAATTTCTGAATATGACGCAAATGCTGTTTTATATTTTGTCAGAGCGCAGGTGGCAGTAAAGCTCGACAGGTTAGATGATGCCAATAAATATTTTATAAAAGCTATTGAATTAGATAATAAAAACGAGAGTTATAGATTAGAACAAGAAAAGCTATCTGAATTAAAAGACGGTATGACTAATGCCCGTAACACTTTTGATAGGGGTAGAATGGATGATGCTATTATTGAATATGAAAAATTATCCTCAGCTTTTGCAAATAATGCTATTGTCTTTTATAATTTAGGTAGAGTTTATAAAGTTAACGAAGAATTTAATTTAGCAGTGCAAAACTATAAAATAGCAATGGACCTAAATCCATTTGAAGAAAAATATTCTCTTGCAATCATGGCAATTGCACAGGAAAAGGCAAAAGCCGGAGATACAGAATATCGTCGGCAAGAATTTGATTCTGCTATAGAAAATTATAAAAATGCAATTCATTATTCTCCTAGCTACACTACTGCTTATTTCAAGCTTGCTAGAACCTATTTTAAAATGAAAGATTATGAAAATGCTCGCATTATTTTAGGGAAGAATTTAGAAGTTGATCCTCGCCAAGAGCAATCTGAAAAAATGCTGGGGGATATTTATAGAGGTACTGGGGAATCAGAAGAAGCAATTAAGCATTACAATCAAGCTATTTCTATTAATAGTAATTATCATCAGGCGTACTACTCTCTCGGTGCCACTCTCCTTTCAAATAGGGATTTAGAGAATGCACGGGTTGCTCTTAACTCTGCCATACAACTGGCACCTGATTATGCCAAAGCATACGGTGCATTAGGAACGGTAGACCAAGAATTAGGCGAAATCGATTCAGCTATTAATAATTTTTTACAAGCTGTGACATTGGATGCAAAAGCTTTTAAAATTCATTATCGTTTGGCAAGCGCATATAATTTGCAAAAACAATATGAAAGTGCAAAAAAGTCAGCAAAGGATTGTCTAAATATTAAACGAAATTATGCACCAGCATATTTTGAATTGGGAATTTCTGAAAAAGCATTAGGTAATAAAGTTGCTGCCACAGATGCTTTTGAAAAAGCAAAGAAAGATAAAAATTGGAGAAAGTCAGCCCAATTTGAACTTGATATGTTGAGTAAAGGTTATTAATTAATTTAAAAAAAGAAATATTAATAAAAAGCGTGATATATATATATAATAAAAGGGCATTAACCATGTCCTTTTTTATTAACATCCAAAAATGATAAAAGCTGTTATATTTGATTTAGATAATACGCTTTTAGATTTTATGAATATGAAATCCATGGCTGTTGAAGCTGCTGTACATGGAATGATAGAAGCGGGCTTGCAAATGGATAGAGAGATTGCCTGTAAAAAAATATTTTCCATATACGAATCAAAGGGATGGGAATATCAGGAAGTATTTGATGATTTTATCCAAGCAGAATTGGATAAACTTGATTATAAAATATTGGCTTCTGGAATAGTGGCATATAGAAAAGCAAAAGAGGCTTCATTGATTTTGTATCCAAATGTGAATAGTACATTAATTACGCTTTCAAAATGGGGATTGAAAATAGGAGTAGTATCCGATGCTCCTAGTCGTGAAGCTTGGATGCGGATTTGTTCAGTGAATCTTCATCATATTTTTGATGCTGTGGTTACATTTCATGATACCGGAATGCACAAGCCATCTCCAGAGCCGTTTGAGAAAATATCTGCACTTTTGGATACTCCTCCTGAAAATTCCCTTATGGTAGGCGATTGGCCAGAACGAGATGTTATAGGTGCAAAAAAATTAGGTATGAAAACGGCATTTGCAAAATATGGTGATGTATTTGGCACAAAGGAATCCGGAGCTGATTACGATATTTTGAATGTAAAAGAAGTTTTATCAATTGTTAAAAAAGAAAATCAAGAATGATTTTTGTAGGGACAGATATTGTTCCAATAATCAGAATTGAAAATTTGATTAAGGAAAAAGGTAAGCGTTTTTTAAATCATATTTACACAAAATTAGAACAAAATGTCTGTAATGCAAAAAAATCACCCTTTATCCATTATAGTGGAAAATTCGCTGCAAAAGAGGCTGTTAAAAAAGCATTATTAAGTAGCAAATTAACTACAGATATCCCTCTAGTTTCAATTGAAATACAAAATGACGATGATGGGACCCCTTTCGTACATATTCCCCAAGAAAGTATTAAATATGAACAACTGCAAATCTCAATATCTCACGCTGGTGAATATGCTACTGCCACTGCAATTTTAGAATTATAATGATTTCTGTTTTATCAAAGCACGATGCATTTACATTAGATGAGTCTACCATTTCATCAGCATATCTAACAGAAAAAGAGTTAGTGGATAATGCCGGCAAAGCTATTGCCCAGTTCATTGTAGAAAATATACAAGATCCTTTTAATCAAAAATTTATAATATTAGTAGGTCCGGGGCATAATGGTGGAGATGCTATTATAAGTCATTATTATTTATTATCTTATGGAATAAATTCGGAGTTAATATTATTTAATAATAATCAAAAGGAAGGTTGGATATTTGATAATTATACCATCAACAATAACTCAATAAAATTTTACGATAAACATATTGAATTGGATCGTGATTATTGGTATGTTGACGGAATATTTGGAATTGGTTTACAAAGAAATATTGAAGGTATATATAAAGAGATAATTGATGAATTAATTCACTGTCCAAATATTATTTCCATAGATATTCCATCAGGAATTTATGTTGATAGTGGATTGATGGCTGGTTCTAATATTCATGCTAATTATACGTTGACGATGGGATTTCCAAAGATTGGTCATTTTTTTAATAACGGATTAGATTCCTCTGGTGAACTCCATGTATTGGATATAGGGTTTAAGCCCTTGTCTAAATCTCATGCCAGTATAAAATTGATTGATCATGAAGATTTATGCGGACAGTATCCTTCATATTCAGAAAATGTGCATAAATACAGCCGTGGTAAATTGGTAACAATTTCTGGTTCAAAGGGATATACAGGTGCATGCATACTCGCAATTCAGGCTGCAATGAAAACGGGTGTTGGAATAATAAAAGCTATTATTCCAGAAAGTCTTAATAATATATTTGAGTCATCACTTATTGAGGCAATTAGCATCCCAATTCATGAACATAAAACGGGTACTTTTACCTCTGAAAATACGAATGATATATTAGATGAAACAATGTGGGCGGATGCCGTAATATTTGGCCCTGGATTAGCAATAGATGCAGATTCTGGGGATTGGATGATGCAGGTTTTACATAAATTAGAAAGACCATTGGTATTAGATGCGTCAGGCTTTCTTCCACTAATTGAGAATAAAATAATAATTAGTGAATTACCAACAGAGACCATATTAACACCTCATTATGCTGAATTTTCAAGAATATTTAAGTTGGATTTAAAAGAAGTAATAGAAAATCCAATATCAGCTGTTAAGGATATAATTGAAGATTTAGCTGGGCGTGTACTAATATTAAAAGGTGCTACTAATATAATTGTAAATTCAAATGGCGATATTTTGTTAATAAATCATGGATCTTCTGCATTGGCAACCGCTGGAACCGGAGATGTTCTAACGGGAATTCTAGGAACCTTATTAGCTCAAGGCATTCATATTAATGAAGCATCATTGCTGGCTGTTTATCTACACGGAGAGTGTGTGCATCAATATAATAAATTGATTGGCAGTGACGGTCTTATCGCTTCAGACTTACCAAAGATGATACCCTATGCATTAAATGAGATGAACTATGTATATTAGGTCTTGGAGAACTTGGATATTTTTATTCTACGTTAGCATGGTATTGTATCTTTCTGCCCAACCAGGAAGTGGTTTTAGTTGGTTTTCTCAATTGTGGAGATATGATAAAATTGTGCATTTCGTGGAGTATCTGGGGATGGGATTTTTATTAATTAATGCGTTGAAAATACAGCCCCTCAAGCAATCACATTGGAGATTTGCAATACTATTTTTATTATTATTCCCTATTATTGATGAAATATTGCAGCATTTTACACCAACTCGTATTCCTGATATTCTTGATGGAATCGCCGATATTTGTGGCGGATTAACTGGCGCCTATTTAAGAAAATATATATAATGTTAACCTCTCTTTATATTAAAAATCTAGCAATAATCGATGAGTTAACCATCTCCTTCAGTAGCGGGTTAAACATTATTACCGGTGAAACTGGTGCTGGAAAAACGCTGATTATAAAAGCAATCCAATTGTTAATGGGGAAAAAAATCTCACCAGAAATATTGCGAACAGGTTGTGATACGTTAATTGTTGAGGGGAATTTTATTACTGGTACTAATAGCACTATAATTCGACGAATATATAGAGATAATAAGCAATCTAAATCTTTTATCAATGATGAGCCGGTTACTAAAAAAAAGCTATTAAAGACTACACTTCTATTAGCAGATCTTCATGGGCAGCATGATCATCAGAATCTATTAGATTCTAATACTCATTTGAGCTATTTGGATTCATATGGAAATTATAATCTAGAATTAAATGTGGTGAAGAAATTGTATCAGGATTTAAATAAATGTGAAAATAAACTCCAAAAACTTTTATTAAAGCGGAATGAATTAAAAGAAAAAAGTGAGCTACATGAATTTCAATTAAAAGAACTTACTGAGTATCCACTCTCTACAGAATTTGAAATAAATCAAATAAAGGAATATAATCGACTCTCTAAGGCGTCTGACATACAATCTTCTC
>CAJWYZ010000063.1 GCA_913049525.1 uncultured Fidelibacterota bacterium
ATGCCCCGCATGGGCTCTGAAGACAACTACTGTATTGATCATGTGAAACTAGAATTTTATTATACCTGTGACGGACCGGAAAGCTCTACTAACCTTCTGGCTTCCGATGGTGAAGACTGTTATACTGTCAACCTGGCATGGAATCTGCCAACATCTACCATCACCGGACAGACCTTATATCGGGATGATACAGTTATTGCCCAGTTGGATGCGGATGAAACAGAGTATGAAGACTGGGGTGCACAGTCGGGAACGGAGCATATTTACTGTATTGAGTCACAGAATGAATGCGGTAGCTCCGCCACGGTCTGTAACCCTGGAAGTGTAAAAACAGCGCCTGACTCACCCTCTTATGTGAGTGCCAGTGACGGTGAATATGTAAATGAAGTACAAATTAGCTGGCCTGGCGTAGATGCAGTGGATGACTACAAAATTTACCGGGATAGCGCCTGGATGGGTATTGTACCGGCCGATCAGCTGGAATATACCGATATCATTGCTGAATCAGATGTGGTGTACGAATACTGTATTGAAGCGGTAAATGACTGCGGCGATTCTCCCTGGCAGTGCGATACGGGCTATACGGTATCGCCAGGTGGAGATGTAAATGCCGACGGCAATATAGATGTTCTGGATATTGTGGTGATGGTAAATATTGTCATTGAGACATATGAACCCAGTGATGATGAGTTTTCAGCAGCGGATATGAACAGTGACGGATTGGTGGACGTTCTGGATATAGTTATATTGGTAAATGAAATCTTGGGAGACTAGCAAACCACTTATATTATAAACACATAAATAAGTTAAGGATATCTTTTGAAACAGCAGTTATTTGCTGTTTTTAATTTTCCAGTGATATTTTTTATATTATCCTCATTATAATTATTTAACTAATTTATCGATAGTTAACTATATCAATAAAACCACTCTACAATTTATAAGCAATATTGTAAATTTGTGTGCGAGAAAAACATTTAATTCAGGAATATAAACCATGCCAACATTTGACATTGTAAGTAAATATGATATTCAGGAAGTAGAAAATTCTGTGAATATGGTAACCAGAGATATCACCAACAGATATGACTTTCGAGGGAGTGATACTAATATCACTTTCAATAAAAAGGAAGGTACCATCAAAATAGAATCCGATTCTGATATGCGCATCAGTGCTGTACGGGATATGTTAGAAAAGCGGGCAATTGGAAGATCTGTTGCACTGAAAACTTTTAAATTTAATGATATTGAAAAAGGCTCTGGGATGACGGTTCGGCAAAGAGTTGAACTGCAGGAAGGCATTTCAAAAGAGAATGCAAAAAAAGTTAATAAAATGATTAAAGATTCAAAGCTGAAAGTTCAATCTCAAATTCAAGGTGAGCAAATTAGAGTAACAGGGAAAAAGATTGATGATCTCCAAAGCATAATTGCATTTTTAAAAGAAGAAAATTTAGAAATTCCCCTGCAATTTATTAATATGAAAAAATGAAACGATTTATTTGGAGTAATAACAATAAATAAAGCTCTGCCTCCATCTCACCTATCCTTTTAAATTACACCATCTAATCCAAAGGAATTTGAATGAAAAATATACATGTTGATTTTTGGGGGGTGCGCGGATCAGTACCCAGTCCAGGACCTACTACTACTCGCTATGGTGGAAATACATCCTGCGTATCAATAACCGTAGATAATAAAATCCTCATTCTGGATGCCGGAACAGGTATTCGAAATCTGGGTGGTGCCATAATTGGACAGCCGGAATTGGAGATTTTTGTTGTAGTTACCCACTCACATTGGGATCATATTCAAGGTTTTCCATTTTTTACCCCTATCTATCAACCTGATCGGCCGGTTCATATGTTTCCTACTCTACATAAAAAGAATGTGGTTTTATCTTCTCTCATTGATCAAATGGACGGTGCCCATTTTCCCATTACTCCTGATCAGGTACCATCTAATTTCAACTTTGTAACTGAAAACCCTTTGGAATTTTTAGAAAGTAATGGTTTTCATATGGAATTGGTGCCTATGAATCATCCTGGAAAGGCATTTGGATATAAAATAAAAATTGATGATAAAATAATTTGCTATTTCACGGATAATGAAATTGATCCTCCCTATGAGAAATCTATTGAATTGGATGTACTAACAGAACACTGTAGAAATGTTGATATTCTTATTCATGATGCTCAATATATTGAAGCCGATATGCCCTTGAAACATGGCTGGGGACATTCCCTAATTTCACAGGTGACAAAATTGGGTGAATCAGCCGAGGTAAAAAATCTTGTGTATTATCACCATGATCCTGAGCGTAGCGATGATGACATTGACGCAGAATTAGAGACAGCATCTAAAACGCTAAAAGAAAACGGGAGTTCTGTCCGTCCCTATTTCGCTTACGAAGGGTTAAAACTTTCCATTTAGGAAATAAGGCATGAATACAATTTTGGAGTACAATTATCAGCAATTCTCTTAAAAATAAACTATACAAAATTATATTTAAATCGGATACTCCTTCCGGCAAAGGGTTTGATCTACTATTAATTGTGAGTATTCTCCTAAGTGTAGTTGTGGTTCTGCTAGATAGTGTTCAATATTATAACATCCGCTATGGCGAAGTCCTTTATGTCATGGAGTGGTTCTTTACCCTGCTTTTTACCATAGAATATTTTCTCAGGATATATTGCATTAGGAAGCCCATCCTTTATATAAAGAGTTTCTTCGGCATCATTGATTTTCTATCCATCATTCCTACCTATATCAGTATTTTTTTCCCTGCCAGCCGCTATCTCAGCGTAATACGAATCCTGCGGGTTATGAGAATATTCAGGATATTAAAACTAATTATGTACATTGGGGAGACCAACATGCTTATGAAAGCAGTTTATGGTTCCCGCCGAAAGATCATCGTTTTTATGTTTTCCGTAATTGTCTTAGTTACTATTTTCGGTTCGATCATGTATCTCATTGAAGGGGAAGAAAATGGGTTTACCAGTATACCCCGTAGTATTTACTGGGCAATTGTTACCATCACAACTGTAGGTTATGGAGATATTTCACCCCAAACAGAATTAGGTCAAGCCTTGGCATCTCTGGCAATGATAATTGGCTATGCCACTCTTGCTATCCCAGCTGGAATTGTATCAGCAGAATATACGAGCTTAACCCATAAATTCAATATTCTAGTCTGTCCCAACTGTAGCGATGAAAATCATGAAGACGATGCACGATTTTGTAAAGTATGCGGAGCGGATTTAGAGAGTTAACAATTATTGATTTAGAACATATTAACTTCAAAAAGGAATTATCATGAAAGTATGCAAACTTATGGGATTAGTTTTATTAACGAATTTTATTTTCAGTCAAGAAAATCAATTTCCCATTTTTTCATATATTGGAGGCTGGCCTGTGAATCCTAAAAGCGATACCATTGAAGACCCCGGTTTTGATTTACCCTGTCCGGGCCCCACTGGTTGTGATTGCCAGACTAATGCTGATTGCTATAACCAAAATTGCAGGGCACATCCCAAAGGGAATTATTGTGTTCCCAAAGCAGGTGATTTAATTCCTCGCTTTGAAGCAATTGATCAATTTGGCGAGAGTGTGGATTTATATGATTTTGCCCATCAGGGAAAAATGACGCTCATTGAAATGTCTGCGGCTTGGTGCAGTCCCTGCAATGATGTTGCATCATGGCTTACTACAAATGATTTAAAGATACGGGAAAATCCATGGTGGAAAGATGGTTACCTTCCTGTACGAGGCTTGATAGAAAGCGGTGAAGTGCAATTGGTAAATATTATGTTTGAAGGAAAAGAAAAAAAAACAACTGCAACTATTGATGACATCCTTTCCTGGCATTCAAAATATCCAGACCCCAATGTCCCCATTTTGTTAGATGAATACCGAATTATGCATTCCTGGGTAAAACCCACCGGACTCCCCTGTATTTTTCTGGTGGATGAAAATATGCGTCTTATTAATTATACCAATAGGGGTTTGACGGATGCATTTCTGTATTTAACTCAGTCGAAGAAGTAATCTTCAGGTATGTTCTCGAAAGAACGTTACCAGAAATATTTATGCACCACCATTTTGGGTCGTGAGTTCAATTATTACCCTCAAACAAACTCCACTAGTGAGGATGCCTGGCAGTATGCTCAAGAGGGCTCTTCTCACGGTTCACTTTTTTTAACAGATAAACAGACAGCTGGAAGAGGACGTCGGCAAAATAAATGGGTTTCAACTCCAGGAAAAAGCCTCACATTTTCTTTTATATTGCACTCGGAGTTAGAATTAGAAAAAATGGGATTACTTCCCCTATTGACGGGAATTAGTATCGTAAAAGGAATTACAGCTGCAACTGCTATCCAAACCGGATTGAAATGGCCTAATGACATCATGCTTAATGGGAAAAAAATGGGAGGAATTCTTATTGAATCCAAACACCATTCAAATAGACTGGGTGTGGTAGTGGGTGTGGGGTTGAACATAAATGAGAATGCCCAGGACATTCCCCATGCTCTTAAGGGTAATGCCACTTCACTGGCCATGTTTTCCGGACAGAATCATAGCAGAGAGCAGATTCTGTCTGCAATTCTAAATGAATTTGAAACACTCTACGACAATCAAATAGATTCGATTATTTCCCTATGGACTGACCACTGTATTCACCAGGATAGTGAAGTCTCTTTTCATTCAGAAGAAGGAAAACAGCAGGGTATATTTCAGGGGATATCATCACTGGGGCATGCTAAAATTCAAATAAATGGAAAGACTCAAACCTTTCCCAGCGGGATGGTAATTTTATAATGATATTGGCTGTAGATATTGGGAATACCAACGTCACCTGTGGCGTTTACGATGGTGAAAAATGGGTGCATATCCTGAGGCTGCCCTCAACCCTGAATTTCTGGAATCAGTTTTCTACTTTGAAGGAGTTTGATATTACGGAATGTGCTATCAGTTCGGTAGTACCTAACCTGATACAGGTATATATTGAATCCATCCGAAATTTATTCCAGATTGACGCACATATCATTACCTGCCAAAATTCTGGAGTAGAATTGCTAGTTGAGACTCCCCAGGATGTGGGAATTGACCGGATTTGCAATGTCATCGCTGCAAAGGAGATAGTAGGGACTCCTGCCATTGTGGGCGATATTGGCTCAGCTACCAATTATGATGTTGTTGACGAAAATGGTGCATTTATAGGAGGAGCAATTGCTCCGGGAATTAAAGTTGCGGCTCACAACCTTATTGAAAAAGCAGCTCTGTTAAATGAGACTGCTTTTATAGTTCCGAAATCTGCAGTGGGGAAGAATACTAAAACCAATTTACAATCTGGAATAATGCTGGGTGCCATTGATGTGGTAGATGGAATGTTTACACGAATTATGGATGAAATGAATTGGAAAAGCTGTAATATAATTGTCACCGGCGGATTTGGCGGATTGATTGCACCTCATTTGAAAACAAAACATAATTGTTTACCACACCTCACCTTAGATGGTATACGGATTATATATGGGAAAAAATAGCCCCGGCAAAATACCGAGGCTATAATCTACTGAGGAATATTAGAATAATTTATACGGGTTGGCTTGCTTCTTTTTTTGACTGAATAAATTTTTCTTTTTGATCTTTGAAGTATTGATTTTCACTATCAATCATAATGGATTTTTCTATAGCATTAATGGCTTCATCAAAGCGCTTGAGCTTCCATAATACTTCTGCTTCTGTATCAATAATATTTGCCTGACTATTTGGGTCATCCGCTGATAATTCCACTGCCCGTTTTGCTTTTACCAAAGCATCTTCCAGGTTTGTTTCTATCTCTGCCATGCGCCAGGCATAGGAATTTAATATTCCAGTATCATCTGGAAAACGGCTTAACATTTGTGCATATACTTTTAATTCATCCTCTTTCATTTCTTTATCTGCATAATGATAAGCCATGGTAAAAAAGGCTTCTTCAATAAAGGGAGAATCTGGAAAGGATCCAATATAGGCATTCAATGCCATCGGGATTCCATTTTTAAATGCATCACTTGCTAGATAATAAGTGCCCCGCTGATAATACTCTGAGGTTGGATCCGGATAATCCTTAATGAGGATTGAATAAAATTCCTTTGCATTATCAGAGTCACCTCTATCCTCATACTTCATGGCAATTTCTGCAATCACGTCTGCATTAGCTTTTCCATTTTCATATTGCGTTAAGTAATCATCAAGAGTGTGTTTGTTATTTCTGATATTCTGAATTCGTGCCAAATATTCACTGGGGGGAAGGTAGCCAATAATACGATCAACCTCATTCCCCTTGTTATCTACAAACAGTAAATGAGGAACGCCCTTACAATTATACTCATCAAATATCTTGTGTGCATCTTCATCGTTGGCATCCATTTTAACACTTATTAGATTTGCATTTGAAAATTTTTGTACATCAGAATCTGTAAATGTATCGGCATCCAGCCGAAGGCATCCAGGTCAGGTATCGGTATAAAAATCTAATAAAATTAATTTGGAGCCAGCTGTTGATTTGGCTGCTTCAAAATCACCGCTAAACCAATTGTATTTTGCATTCTGACATCCTAGTAAAATGAACAGAAATAATATATAGTATCTATTTTGGAATTTGTTCATTATTTAAAATCAACGAGTTCTACTTCAAAAATCAATGTAGCATTTGGTGGAATCGCCCCGCCCGCTCCTCTTTCACCATATCCTAATTCAGGTGGAATTACTAAAGTACGTTTTTCCCCTTTACTCATAAGTGCGATGGCTTCATCCCACCCTTTTATTACACGCCCTTGACCAAGTGGAAAGGAAATTGGACTACCACGATCATGGGAGCTATCGAACTTTTTACCAGTTTCTAATAAGCCAGTATAGTGAACGGAAACGGTCTGTCCGGCACTGGGTTTTTCTCCATTGCCCTCTTTATGGACAATCATTCTTAGTCCTGACTCTGTATTATCTTCTCTGCCAGGCAATGAAAAATCTGTATCCACAAATGCTTCCATTACCTCTATAAGCTCCACATCAAAAATTAGGGTAGCTCCTGGTGGAATTAATTTTCCAGCACCCCGTTCGCCATACGCTAATGCAGATGGAATGATCAGCTTTCGTTTTCCACCGGGTTTCATTGTGGCGATTCCTTCATCCCAACCTTTAATTACACGTCCTTGACCAAGAGGAAATTCGAAAGGTTGATTTCTATCTCTAGAACTATCAAATTTTGTGCCATCTTCCAATGTCCCTGTATAATGGACTTTGACTTTATCCCCAGTTTTGGGGAAATCACCAGCACCTAAAACATCATCAATATATTTCAATCCGGATTCAGTAGTTATTTCTTCTCCCACTACCGGTTCGCTAATGGTTGTACTTTGAGTTTCTTCCATAATTTCTTTATCTTTATTTGAAGGCTTGTTGCATGAAATTAGACCTATTACCAAGATCATACTTAGGTATTTATACATTTTTATCTCCTGAATTTGAGCGGTTAAATTAAAATGGTTTGGGGTGAAACTGGTTAGACTAATTTTGAGAAAGAATAATATTGGCGAGAATGACCACATCCAGGATATTATATGCTCCATCGCCATTCATATCACCAAGAGGATTATTCCCCTCTTCGCTTAGAATCATATTCACGAGCGCCACAATGTCTAGAATGTTCAGCACTTCATCACCGTTCAAATCTCCCTGTAATGCTCCATCATAAAAATAGGCACGCTCTACAAGGGTTTCATCAAGGATGAAGGGATTAGGTTTATCCTCCTGATAGCCTGCAATTTGCCAGGTGCGAGTGATTTCATCTTCATTGATGGGGTCTTGTTCATGCCATATTTTAAGAGTATCTTTCTGAACTGCAAA
>CAJWYZ010000064.1 GCA_913049525.1 uncultured Fidelibacterota bacterium
TTATCTACCGAAGATGATATCAATGTTATTTTTGAACTCATTATGGGTGAAGCAAAAAATATAACCAATGCTGATGGTCGAACTTTGTACATGATAAGTGATGATGGTAAAACCATGAAATTTGAGATAATGCAAACCGATTCAATGAATTTTGCCCAGGGTGGAACTACAGGTGTTGAAATTACAATTCCTCCTATGCAGCTTTTTGATGAAGAAGGTAACCCAAATCATTCAAGTAATGTCGCATATTCAGCAAATACTGGAAAAACGACCAATATTAAAGATGTTTATACTGCCAAAGGTTTTGATTTTACAGGGCCTAAGAATTTTGATAAGAATACAGGCTATAAAACTAAATCTGTGATGTCAGTACCACTAAAAAACCATGAAAATGATATTGTTGGTGTAATGCAGCTGATTAATGCTACAGATAAAAAAAGTGGTAAGGTAGTAGCATTTTCAGATGATATGCAGCAGCAGGTTGAATCTTTAGCCTCTCAAGGTGCAGTAGCTCTCACCAATAAACGGCTGGTGGCAGAGTTAAAAAATCTCTTCGAATCTTTCATCAAGCTCATTGCCACTGCTATTGATAAAAAATCGCCCTATACAGGTGGCCACTGTGAACGTGTGCCAGAAATCGCCATGTTATTGGCAACTGCAGTGGAAAATACAAAAACGGGCAAGTATGAAGAATTTTCTATGACTGAGGATGAGCGTTACGAACTGTTTATTGCTGCCTGGCTGCATGACTGTGGAAAGGTTGCCACACCTCCTCATGTGGTGGATAAGGGAATGAAGTTGGAAACCATAACTGATAGAATTGAAGTGATGGATACTCGTTTTGAAGTGTTGAAGCGGGATGCTGAAATTGCCAAGTTGAAACAACAAATTGAACTCATGACTGAAGGTTCTGCAAATGGTTCAATTAAGACTTTGGAGGAAGATTTAACAACACGAATCGAAAAGTTAAGTGCAGATCAGACATTCATCCAAAAAACCAATCGTGGTGGTGAATTTATGGAAGAAGAAGATCAAAAAAGAGTGGCGGATATTGGTAGTTATAAATGGAACCTTGAAGGAGAAGAAACTAACTTTTTTGATGAAAAAGATGTGCGCAATCTCCAGATACCAAAGGGAACATTATTACCGGAAGAGCGGGAAATTATTAATGATCATATTGTTATTACTATTGATATGCTGGAAAAACTACCGTATCCAAAGAATCTTCGGAATGTGCCGGAGTTTGCAGGTGGACATCATGAAAAGTTAGACGGTACCGGGTATCCTAAAGGACTGAAAGATGAGGATATGAGTATTCAGGCCAAAATCATGGCAATAGCTGATATTTATGAAGCTTTGACTGCTGCGGACCGCCCCTATAAGGATGGGAAAAAATTATCACAGGCTATGCGTATTATGGGCTTCATGAAAAAAGATTATGAGATAGATGAGGATCTTTTTGAGATCTTTGTAAAAGAAGGTGTGTATAAAGAATACGCTGAAAAATATCTGGGGGATGACCAACTAGATGAAGTGGATGAGGCCAGTGTACTTGCATGAAAAATAAAAATCTCGCTGAAATGAATAGAGAGGAATTGAAGCATTACATCTTCAAACTTCAGGGTTTCATTGAACAAGAACAGAAAGATGGAAAAGATATTGACACCATTTTAGATGAAACGGATATTTTTGATGAGTTTGAAGAAGTACTTCCTGACGATGAATTCCCTATTTTTGTTATTACTATTTTAAATGGCTTTCAATCGGACTCCCTCATTGACAAATTATTGGATGTAATTGATGATTGTAAGAATAGAAAGTAATCCTTCATATTTTAGAAAAGGGGTAAAAAGTTGAGTAATTCTGATCAGGTCCGGGAGACTTTTAGAGAAATCCCCTCCGTAGATGATATTCTTGCTAATTTCCATAATGAAATTAGTTCAATACCCTATCCGTTGGTTTTACAAACCATTCGAAGTACATTAAATGAAGTGCGGAAGGACATTCAACAATCCCTTCCTATCGATAATATTCCAAAACATACTTTCAATAAAGTGCAATTGGCACTTAACTGTCTTTCTTTACCTAACCTGAAGCAGGTGATAAATGGCACGGGAATTATTTTGCATACAGGGTTAGGTAGGGCACCCCTATCTGCAAAATTAGTAAAGGATGCATTGCAAAATGTATTGCCTTATTCAAATGTAGAACTGGATCTCCTATCAGGGAAACGAGGGGAGCGGAATACCCACGTAGAATCTTTGGTGAATGCATTAACAGGTTCAGAAGCAACCGTTATCGTGAATAATAATGCCGCAGCAGTATTACTAATGTTAAATGCCTTGGCTGATGGAAAGGAAGTAATCATTAGCAGAGGAGAGCAAGTGGAAATTGGTGGTTCATTTCGAATTCCCGATGTCATTGAAAAATCCGGCTGTAAAATGGTTGAAGTGGGAACTACCAATAAAACCCATTTGAAAGATTATTCTAATGCAATTACCAGTGAGACGGGTGCTATTCTGGTAGCACATACCAGCAATTATAAAGTGATGGGGTTTACAAAATCAGTTGATTTGACAGCTCTTAGCGTATTAGCTAAAAAGAAAAAGACTCCACTTATTCTAGATTTAGGCAGTGGAGCAATTGCTGATTTTAAAAAATTAGGATTACCACATGAACCGACAGTACAGAGCTATATAAAATCCGGTGCCAGTGTGGTATCTTTCAGTGGAGATAAATTATTAGGCGGACCTCAAGTTGGCATTATATGTGGCAAGAAAGCCCTTGTTCGAAAAATTCATAACAATCCATTATACCGAGCGCTTCGTTGTGATAAATTCAGCTATGCTATTTTGGAAGCTACGTTGCGGACATACCAGACACCTGAAGACATTCGGAAAGAAAATTTGGCTATTTCATTATTTAATAGAAGTCAGAGTGAACTTATTAAAATTGGTAAAAAAATATTAAACAATATACCTTCCAAGTCTGTAAAAAAATTCGGAATGGAAATAAAACAAACGGAAGTGGAAGCAGGAAGTGGTTCCTTGCCGCTGGAAAAGTTTCCCAGCGTAGCAATTGTATTTAAGGGCGAAATGAAAGCTTCGGAGCTCAGTAGAAAATTTCGGTCTGCTCCCAGTCCCGTGTTGGGATATATTTCTGGCAACCGCTTTCATATTGATCTGAAAGCTATTCCTACTACTCAGGAAAAACAGCTGATTTCTTCCCTTATAAGCATCCTCCAATGAAACAAACGGTTATAGGACTTTCTGGTCATATTGACCATGGAAAGACGGCGTTAGTAAAGGCACTCACTGGAGTGAATACAGATAGTCTCACAGAGGAACAGAAGCGTGGAATGACTATTGATATTGGCTTTGCTTTCTTAGATGAGAATATCACCCTTATTGATGTACCTGGCCATGAAAAATTTGTCAAAAATATGATGGCTGGGGTTTCTGGTATTGATGTAGCATTATTGGTGGTAGCTGCCGACGATGGTATTATGCCTCAAACCCGAGAACATTTCGAAATTCTCAATTTGCTGGATATTCCACTTGGTATCGTTGCTATAAATAAAATTGATCTGGCTGATGATGATTGGTTAGAATTGATTGAACTTGATATAAGTGAACTTGTTCACGGGTCTTTCATGGAAAAGGCTCCCATTGTAAAAGTATCTGCTGAAACAGGGGTTGGGGTGGAGCATTTGAAAGCTATCTTATTGGAATTATGTAAAAAAGTCCCTGAAAAACAAGACCGAGGAATTTTCCGATTACATGTGGATAGAGTATTTAGCATGAAAGGGTATGGTACTGTTGTTACTGGAACGGTGAATTCGGGTACGTTAAAAATTGGGGATTCAGTGGAATTATTACCGGGAATGGTGAAATCTAGAGTGAGAGGATTGCAATCTCATGGGGAGGAAGTTTTGAAAGTGGAAACTGGTGATAGAGCTGCAATTAACCTTCAGGGAGTTGAAATTAAACAAATTGATAGAGGCAGCCAGATTGCTGAAATTGGTTATCTGCAATCCATTAATCAAATGGGAGTAACATTACGGCTTTTAGGCTCTGCACAAAAACCAATTGTTCAAAATCAGAGAGTCCGAATTCATTTAGGAACGCAGGAAGTAATGGCTCGGGTCGCATTAACTGCCGGAAAGACTCTTCAGCCAGGGGAGGAATGTCCTGCATTATTGCGGCTTGAACATCCCATGGTTGCTGCAAGGGGGGATAAATTTATTATAAGGAGTTATTCTCCTGTGATAACCATTGGCGGTGGAGAAGTGATGGAAGTCTTAATTGAAGAAAAATGGAAGGTTGTTAAAGAAAAATTGCAAAACTTATATGACAGCCCAAAATCAAATCAACTCATTCAACTTGTACAAGGTGAAGGAGCAAAACCTATTACTCTGGATAAACTTCAATACCGTTTGGGTATATCTAAAGAACAAATAGATAGTTTAGTGGAAGCGAGGGAAGAATTATTTTGGCTTAGCCATAAACAAGGGAAATGGCTAATTACACACAATCAGTGGGATACCTTGAAAAATAGTATTACAGATTATCTAAAAAAATATCATTTAATAAATCCATTGAATGCCGGTGCTCAAAAGGAAAAAATACGGCAGCATCTTGAATGTGAAGATTCAATATTAGAAGCACTGTTAAGTACGATGATGGAAAGCAATTTAATTTCCCAAAAGGGAGAATTATATTTGGACCCCGAATTTTCAATTACGCTTAGCAGTGAAGATGACTTGCTGCAAAATAGTGTATTAATTCAATTGGAAAAAGAGGGATTTACATCATCTACACTTGCACAATTATCTTTGAAAACAGGTAATTCTAAAGAGAAACTCATGAAAGTAATAAATGTGGCTGAACAACAGGGTAAGCTTTTACGTATTGATGGTAACCTTATGTTTACTCAAACCAATTTTACTAAACTAAAAGAAAAAGTAGCTCAACATTTTTCCAGTCATTCAGAAATGTCTGTTTCTGAGTTTAAGGAACTTGCCCATACTTCACGAAAATATGCAGTACCTCTATTAGAATATTTTGATAAAAAGAAAATTACCTATCGGGAAGGGAATGCCCGAAAATTGGTAAGATGAAAAATCAAAATACTACTCCAGTAATGAAACAGTTTTGGGACGCAAAAAAAGCGCATCCAGATTCAATCATGCTTTTTAGAATGGGAGATTTCTATGAAACCTTTGATGAGGATGCTGTTCTCACTTCAGAAATATTGGGAATAGCTCTCACCAAAAGGGCGAATGGAGCAGCATCTACTGTACCCTTATCTGGATTTCCATACCATTCTTTAGAGCAGCATTTGCATAAACTACTTAAAGCAGGACATCGAGTTGCAATATGTGAACAGGTTGAAGACCCCAAGCTTGCAAAAGGAATCGTTAAACGTGAAGTGGTAGAGGTCTTATCTCCAGGCACGGCTTTATCTGATAAATATTTAGATCAGAAAGAGAACAATTACCTTTGTGCAGTAACTTTTGAAAAAAGACAATGTGGTATTGCCATATTAGACAACTCCACCGGTGAATTTTATAGTTGCAGTCGTAGTCATGAAGAATTGCTTTCGATTCTAAAACAATTTCATGTGTCTGAAGTAATCATCTCAGATGATCAAGAGGATGATTTACGTCTGATTTTAAGAGGCGAAGAGATTTTCACTACTACTATCCCTGATTGGTGTAGGAGTCGTGAAACTGCTTATGAAAGTCTCACTGATTTTTATAATGTTTCATCTTTAAAAGGTTTTGGAATCGAAGATAATCCACTTGCTATTTCCTCTGCAGGTTGTGCTTTGTATTATGTGAATAAAAATTTTAATGGTCGGATTAAGCATATTCAACCGCTTTCTATTTTACAGGAGCAAGGTATAATGAGTCTGGATGCATTTACCATTCGCAATCTGGAATTATTTAATTCTCTATCGACTCAAGGGATTCATGGAACGTTAGTTAGTACCATTGATCAAACTATCACAGGATCAGGGGGTAGGCTTTTAAAAAACTGGTTACGCCAACCACTCACAAATCCAACTAAAATTAACGAACGTTTAGATAGAATAAGTGAGTTTAATTCGCATCCGGAATTACTGGAATTCATGCAGAATATATTTAGGGAAACATCGGATTTAGAACGTATCATTGGAAAGGTTGCCAGCGGAAAAGCAAATCCCAGAGATATAATTAACGCAGGAAATACTCTTAGTAAAATTCCGCCCGTGAAAAAAATGGTGAATAAGAAAACTCCAGTATTGAAAAAACTGGTGGGGCAATTTGAAAACTCCGATTTCATAACTGAAAAAATATTAAACCAAATAAAGTTTGACCCTCCAGTATCAACAAAGAAAGGCGGATATATTCAATCTGGGATTTCTCCTGAACTTGATGAGCTTCGGCATTTATCTGCAAATGCCAGTCAGTGGATGGCAGATATGCAAGGAGAGGAACAAAAAAACCATAATATTCCCAGTTTGAAAGTAGGATATAATCGGGTATTTGGATACTATATTGAAGTTACAAAAACCCATGCTGAAAAAGTACCAGAACATTATATCCGCAAACAGACTCTCACCAATTCAGAACGATATTTTACCGAAGAATTAAAAGAGTATGAAGTAAAAATTCTTTCTGCTGAGGAGAAAATTGTATCTTTAGAATCAGGTATTTTTGAATCTCTCCAAAATGAGATGTTAAATTGTGCCAGTATAATTCAGAAAAATGCAAAGGTTTTAGCCAGATTAGATGTAGCTGCAGGACTCAGTAAATTGGCAATTAACAGAAAATATTGCCGTCCTGAAATGGATGAATCATCTTTGCTTATTATTAAGGATGGTAGGCATCCGGTGGTTGAAGATTTGCTCCCAATGGGCGAAGATTTTATTCCAAATGATCTCGATCTAGATAATGATGAAACTCAAATAGCTATAATAACCGGTCCGAATATGGCTGGAAAAAGTACGTATCTCAGACAGGTGGGGCTTATTGTAGTGATGGCCCAAATGGGTAGTTATATTCCAGCGAATTCTGCTCGAATTGGTGTTATTGATAAACTTTTTACTCGGGTGGGTGCAAGTGACAATTTAGCAGGTGGTGAGTCAACATTTTTAGTAGAAATGAATGAGACGGCCAATATTTTAAATAATGCTACAGAAAAAAGTTTAATATTATTAGATGAAATAGGTCGTGGGACCTCTACCTATGATGGTTTGTCTCTTGCATGGGCAGTTACTGAATATTTACACGGACATAAAGACGTGCAAGCCAAAACCCTTTTTGCAACTCACTATCATGAATTAGTTGCTTTGGCAGATCAATTGCCAAGGGCTATAAATTTGAACGTTGCTGTAAAAGAGTTTGGAGATAAGATTGTCTTTTTGAAAAAGATTATTTCGGGAGGTGCAGATAAAAGCTATGGTGTCCATGTGGCAGAAATGGCAGGACTTCCTCGAGTTGTAATCCAAAGGGCAAAAGAATTGTTGCAACAACACAGTAACAATGAATCGGGATATACTCCTGAGGTTAGTTTGGAAATGAAACCCCAGATGGATTTGTTTTCAGAAAAAGAACAGGCATTGAAAAAAGAATTAGGTGAATTGAATGTAAATGAAATGACACCTTTAGATGCATTGGCAAAACTTGATGAGTTGAAAAAGAAACATGGTTTATAGATATCTAATTTTATCTAGTGTAATTAATTTTCTGTTTGCTGATATTGTGCAATTCGGCGGGGAATTGTATATGGATGGGCAGAATGCCCG
>CAJWYZ010000065.1 GCA_913049525.1 uncultured Fidelibacterota bacterium
AAGGCGGCAGCACCTAGCCTTCGTACCCCTTGAGTTTTGCCATACAGTGTTTTAAAAAGATCAAATCCCTTACTCCAACTATCATCATGAGTATATGGAAAACCAGTAACTAAAAGACTATTGCTTAAAGTATTAGTTGAGGTTATATGGATAGCTTCTCCATTTAAAAAAGCACCACCATTCTTTTCTGCAAAGAAGCATTTATTTGCAGATGGATTATAAACCACGCCCACAATAGTTTTACCTTTATACTGCAGTCCAATAGATACTGCAAAAATGGGGAGGCTGTGTACAAAATTGGTAGTGCCATCTAAGGGGTCAATTACCCAGCGGTAGTCTGAATTATTTTCAACAGCAGCACTTTCCTCAGCTATGATATGATGATCTGGAAAGGTGGTTTTGATTTCATTTACTATGAAAGCTTCCGATTTTGTATCGGCAATAGTGAGGAGGTCTATAGGGGTAGACTTCTGCTCATATGAGGAGATATTTCCAAAATGCTCCATAAGAATTGCACCAGCCCCCTTTGCCGTTTGAATGGCAAAATTGAGCATTTTGGTCTGCGTCATAGTCTTTTGGGGAATTTACAGCTTGGTTTCAGCAACCGTTTTCTTCACAGCTTCCAGCGTGCCATTCAGCATTTCCTGCTCTTCAGGTAGGAGTTTAAATTCCAGTATTTTCTCAATTCCGCCAGCTCCAATGACAGTGGGAACACCAATAAAGTATCCATCAACACCAAACTCGCCTTCGCAGAGTGCTGCTGAAGGGATTACCCGTTTTTTATCTTTCAGGTAGGCTTCCGCCATTTCAATTGCTGAGGCAGCTGGGGCATAGTAGGCAGAACCATTTCCAAAGAGCTTCACCAACTCACCACCGGCAAAGCGCACTCTTTCAACAATGGCATCCAGCCTGTCCTTAGATATGAGCTCCTGTGCAGGAATTCCACCAATAGTTGCCAGGCGGGTAATAGGTACCATGGTATCGCCATGACCGCCCAGCACCATGCAGTTTACATCCTGTGCTGAATAACCAGTTTCCATGGCCAGAAATGCACGAAATCGCCCGCTATCTAAGGCTCCCGCCATTCCGATGACCTTATTCTTAGCAAAACCGGAAACCTTATAGAATGAGTATACAATGGCATCCAGTGGGTTGGAAACCACGATAACAAAGGCATTTGGTGCATATTTTTTTACATTGTTGGCAACATCAGTAATAATTTTGATATTGATTTCTAAAAGGTCCTCACGGTCCATTCCCGGTTTTCGAGGAATTCCAGCGGTAATAATTACCACATCTGCACCACTTAATTCTGCAGGGTCGCTAGTACCTTCTAAATTGGCATCATAGCCATCATGGGGACGAAGCTGCATAATATCCAGAGACTTTCCTTTGGTCATGCCTTCAGCTTGGGGGATGTCATATATTACTACGTCACCCAGTTCTTTTTGAGTAGCCAGAAGTGCAAGATTTCCTCCAATTTGACCACCACCAATTAAGGCAATTTTTTTTCGAGCCATAAATTTGTTTCCTTATTTATATTTTGGATAGAGAGACTTATCGTTTTTCAAGAGGAATAAAATCCCTCTTGGTAACACCGGTGTAAATTTGTCTTGGTCTGTATATTCGGGGTTTTTCCGCATTCCGCATTTCTTTCCATTGTGCAACCCATCCAGGAAGTCTTCCGAGGGCAAACATCACCGTAAACATTTTAGTTGGGATTCCCAATGCCCTATATATAATTCCCGAGTAAAAATCAACATTTGGATACAATTTTCTGGAAACAAAAAAATCATCTTTTAAAGCAACTTGTTCTAACTCTTTGGCAATATTTAACAGAGGATCATTTTTCCCCATTTTTGTTAATAGATCATCTGCAGATTTCTTTAGTATTTTTGCTCTCGGATCGAAATTTTTATAGACTCTGTGTCCAAACCCCATCATTTTAAAATTGGACTTTTTATCTTTAGCCATATCTACATATTTTTCAAAATTGTCACCATCTGCGTGAATCATTTTCAGCATTTCAATGACACGCTGATTAGCTCCACCATGCAGAGCGCCCCACAATGCACCAATTCCTGCTGCTATGGAAATATACAGATTAGCATGGCTGCTTCCTACCATTCGAACGGTGGAGGTAGAGCAGTTCTGCTCATGATCGGCATGAAGTATGAGAAGTAATCTCAATGCCTTTGCCATAGTGGGGTCAACTGTATATTCCTCTGCCGGAACTGCAAACATCATGTGAAGAAAGTTTTCTTCAAACCCCAGGTCATTTTTTGGGTAAATCAATGGTTGACCGATGGACTTCTTATAGGCAAATGCCGCCAGAGTTTTTACTTTAGCCAGAAGGCGAATGATATTAAGCTCAATATCTCCATCAACTCGTGCAGGGTAAAATGTAGAAAGCGCTGCAACCGTTGATGCCAACACTCCCATTGGATGGGCATTCATAGGGTAGGCATCGAAAAATCGCTTCATATCTTCATGAATGAGGGAATGATAGGTTAATTTATTATTAAATGACTCCAATTCTTCCTTACGGGGTAGTTCGCCGTAGAGAAGTAAATAGATGACCTCTACAAAACTTGAATTATCAGCCAATTGTTCTATTGGATATCCTCGATATCGCAATATTCCTTTCTCTCCGCTGATATAGGTAATGTCACTGGAACAGGAACCGGTATTTCCGTAGGATGGATCGAATGTTATATGATTCGTTTCAGATCTGAGCTGGGTTACATCTATTCCTTTTTCGTCTTCAGTACCTTTAATAATAGGCAGGTCAATTGTTTTGCCATCTAATATGAGTTGTGCTTTTTTCATGGATATCTTCGATCTAGTTTAGGTGTTTTTAATAAAAATTTAGCCAGAAAATTTAAACAGAATAATTGAGTCCTTACAATTGGTATTTGTGCTCAAAAATTGTAATTGATTTGCTTTACTCTTTTATATATTCGAATGGCTAAACTTCAGTTTATAGGGATTTTATTTTTTGGATTAACGTTTCCCATCCATTTTCGTCTATCTCTTTTTGAAAAATAATAAAGGATTTTCCATAAGCTTCGTCTGCATTATTTTCCATAGCTCTTAGGTGGATATGAGAAAATTGGGTCCCATCATTTTCATAAATAAGAGAACTACCCAAATTGCAAAACCCTTCTGCAGTTATAATATCCAGATCAAGGGAGTTTATTTCCAGCCAAATATGGAGGAATTCATGTGCCAATACAGCTTCAAATTCTAATTGAGGTAATCCAGATAAAATATAAATATGGTAGGGATTATCAATTTGTAATTTTGAATAGGACTTGCCGGGGAAATGAGTAAATCCTTTTAATTTTGCATGGGATAAATGTCCGGCTTTTTCGTTTAATATGTGAAGGTCGACTAATGTAATGGGAATATTTTGTGGGATATTTATAATTCCAACTGCTTTCAACTGTGCCGTAACTGATTCATATGCATTATTAATTAACGAGTCGTTATGAATTGCTGTTATATGGCAGAGGCTACACATATGTCGTCCGTCTGAATAAACGTATCCCCCTTGAGTTACACTTTGAGAAATAATTCGTGAGCATGAGTGGCAAAATAATCCCTCCTTTTCATGCGTTGAATGAAAAGCATTTCCCCAAGCATCTAAAGAGTATTCTAAGGCTAAAGGTTGAAGGCAAATCGAGCATTGTATGCTTTCTGCAGAGAATATTGTGCACATTGAACATATTCCAATTGCAGTAACAAGGTATTTATAAAGATCTAAAAAGTGATTCATTTATAGGGAGAATTTACTTACTTCCAAATAAGTGTATGGTAGTAATTTAGGTACTTCAAATGTTTACCAAAAATATAAAATGAAAGTTGCATTTTTAACTGCTGGCGGAATTGCTCCGTGTCTATCTGCATCAATTGGCAGGCTCATTTGTAATTATTCTGAGTATGAATCCGATGTAGAAATGATGGGCTATTTAAACGGATATAAGGGCTTACTCACAGGTAAGAGTATCTCAATAGATGATGATGCAATGGAGAGAGCAGAAATTTTGTATGAATATGGTGGATCTCCAATTGGTAATAGCAGAGTAAAACTCCTAAATGCAGACGATTGTATAGAAAATGGGTACATTAAAAATGGAGAGAATCCTTTAAAAGTAGCAGCTGATCAACTGGTAAAGGATAATGTGACAATTCTCCATACCATTGGGGGAGATGATACAAATACTTCCGCTGGAGATCTGGTAAAGTATCTTGCAAATAATGGGTACGATTTAACAGTTGTTGGATTACCTAAAACTGTGGATAATGATGTGTTCCCAATTCAACAGACATTGGGTGCCTGGACTGCTGCGGAGCAAGGAGCCATTTTTTTTGAAAATGTAGCGAATGAGAATACAACTAGTTCTCGACAACTCATTATACATGAAGTAATGGGACGAAATTGTGGATGGCTTACGGCAGCAACTGCCATGGAATATAGACGGAGATTGGGTGGGAGAAAGTTTATTCCTTCCTTATTAATTACCAAAGAGCGCTGGGATGTGGATGCAGTATATATTCCGGAGGTGGATATTGATTTATCTAAGGAAATGAATCGGTTAAAAAAGCGAATGGATGAAAAAGATTCGGTAAATATATTTCTAAGCGAAGGGGCTGGGATTGACAGTATTGTATTAGAAATGGAAAGTAGGGGAGAAAAAATAAAAAGGGATGCATTTGGTCATATCCGATTGGATGAAATTAATCCTGGACAATGGTTTGCCAAACAATTTGCAAAAGAGATTGGTGCCGATAAAGTATTGGTTCAGAAAAGCGGCTATTTTGCTAGATCTGCAAAACCTAATAAAAAAGATTTGGGGCTTATTTTCCAGACTGCAGATTTTGCAGTAAAATGTGCTATTAATGGCAACTCTGGTGTTGTTGGATTAGATGAAAAAAATAATAATCAGCTCACCTGTATTGAATTTGAAAGGATTAGAGGCGGTAAGCCATTTAACCCTCAAGTTGAGTGGTTTCAATCTATGATAAACGAAATTGGACAAAAATAAACAAAACTGAGGAGGAATATGAATAAAGAACAACTGAGAAGCACAGCAAATGCAATGGTGCAAAAGGGAAAGGGCATCTTAGCCGCTGATGAAAGCAGTCCCACATGCGGTAAACGTTTTGAAAGTATTGGTGTTGAGTCAACAGAACGCAATCGAAATATTTATCGCGATTTACTTTTTACCACAAGTGGAATGGAAGAATATATCAGTGGGGTTATTCTTTTTGATGAAACGCTCAGGCAATCCACTATAGCTGATGGCACAGCGTTTCCTCAATATTTTAAAAATTTAGGTGTAATTCCAGGCATAAAAGTAGATAAAGGCGCAAAAGAACTTGCATCACACTCTGGTGAAAAAGTGACAGAAGGATTAGACGGATTAAGAGATCGCCTGGCTGAATATTATAAATTGGGTGCTCGATTTGCAAAATGGAGAGCAGTTATTACTATTGGTGATGGTGGCATTCCAACAGAAACCTGCATTCATGTCAATGCCCATGCATTGGCACGGTATGCGGCTCTATGCCAGGAAGCAGATATTGTACCCATTGTTGAGCCTGAAGTACTAATGGATGGCACGCATAGTATTGATACTTGTCATGAGGTTTCCCAAAGGGCATTTGCCAGGGTTTTTGATGAATTGAGTAGACAAAGGGTGTTTTTAGAAGGTATTGTTTTAAAACCAAACATGATTGTTTCTGGTATTGGTTGTAGTGAACAAGCCGGAGTGAAAGAGGTTGCAGACCGTACGGTGGAAGTTTTGAAAGCTACAGTACCTGATGAAGTACCAGGGTGTGCGTTTCTATCTGGTGGGCAGACAAATGAAAATGCTACCGCCCATTTAAATATGATGAATGTTGAACATGCGGAAAGCCTTCCATGGAATCTCACATTTTCATATGGACGTGCATTGCAGGCATCAGCTCTTACTTCTTGGAGTGGTAAGGATGAAAATATTCCCACAGCTCAAGAGGCATTTTTTCAACGTGCCAAATTCAATGGGTTGGCATCTAAAGGATCCTATTCACAAGAATTAGAATCTGAAATGGCATAATTTTTCTTTATTTAATGATGCCATATGTAAAAAGAATATTTATTCAGAAGGATAAATTTGAACTTGATGAATTTGCCGTGCAGATGCTTTTATGACAACCGTCTGACCAATGGGTATAAATAAATGCTCGCCTTTGTTGGGGATTCGACCAAGCTGGGAGATAATATATCCGCCTACAGTCTCGTAATCACCTTTTGGAATCATGTTTCCATATTCGTCGTTAAAATCTTCCCAATCCATTCGGGCATCAACCACAATGGATCCATCTGCCTGTTTTTCAGATTTTTTGGTATCCACATCAAACTCATCTTCAAAGTCACCAAATAATTCTTCAAATACATCTTCAGCGGTAATTATACCGGCTGACCCGCCATGTTCATCTAAAACTACGGCCATAGCATGATGTGCTGATTGAAATTCACCCAAAAGATCTATGATTGGTTTTGTATAAGGAATAAATAATACAGGTTTTATAACTTCCTGGATATTTTCAGGTGAATGAAATAGGTCGTATAAATACACAACTCCTATAATATTATCTAAATCTTTTTCAAAGACGGGAAGTTTTGAATGTCCCGAGTCAATAAATGTATGCAGTACTTTTTCAAGAGATTCTGTACTGGAAATAGCAGATATATCTGTACGGGGTGTCATAACTTCATTAACTTTACTTTCTCTAAAATCAAATACATTGGAGATCATTTCCTTCTGATCATCTTCCATCGCTTCCGGATCGTCCACCTGTTCATATGCGTGTTGAATGTCATCCCGTTTTTCTTCTAATTCTTCAGCGGTTTTACTAAATCGTTCGGTTACGTTCATCCATCTTGTTTGTCTCAAAAGAAAAATAATAGGGAAAAATAAAAAATAAGAGGACTTTAAGATCGGCGATAAAATAATCAGCCCTAAATTGGCATATCTCTGCATGATAGACTTTGGCAGAATTTCTCCAAATAGAAGAATAATAATGGCAATAGGAATTATGATTAACTGATGGGGCAATAAATTTGAACGAAGCAAATACACTGTCGCGAATGATGTGGCAAGAATGTTGGACAGGTTTGTGCCAATTAGAATCACTGATAAATATTCAGGTTTCCTATCTAGGATGGAAGATGCCAAACGCGCCAGATATTTTTCCTGTTTCTCCCATACATCTAATTGGAGGGCATTTGCAGACAGAAGTGCAATTTCTGCACTGGAATAAATAATTGAAAGTATGAGCCCCAGCAGAGCTAAGTTTAGGTCAAGCATTCAGATTAAAAATAAAATAGATTTCAAAAATTAGATGGTTTTATATCTGCAAACAAAGGAAAGACTATGAGCTGGGAAAAGATTACAGAGCAGCAGAATTTACTTTCAACAAATATTGATACAAATTCAACTTTGGAAATACTTAGTATTATTAATAATGAAGATGCAGGCGTTCCCTCAGCCATACAAAACACAATACCTCATATTGAGGCCTTTATTGATGCACTAGTACCCAAAATACAAAGTGGAGGGAGACTATTTTACGTGGGCACTGGAACCAGTGGTAGGTTGGGAGTGTTGGATGCAGCTGAATGTCCACCAACTTTTAGTACGAATCCAGATATGGTGCAGGGAATTATTGCTGGTGGGTATGATGCTCTGGTAAAATCGATTGAAGGTGCTGAGGATATCCCTG
>CAJWYZ010000066.1 GCA_913049525.1 uncultured Fidelibacterota bacterium
CTGTTTTCTCAATATAGCATCGCCGACAAAGTGCTTCATATTTATCTGTTTCTCCTACAACAACCTGTTTTTTTTCTGAGCTGATTCTGTGGCTGTAATTTGCAGGATCACCACATTGCATACAAATTGCATTAACTTTTGTTATATATTCGGCATCAACCAGTAAATCGGGCATAGAGCCAAAACTATTTGCAAGATAATCTTTTTCTAATCCAGCTACAACTATGCGTTTGCCGGAATTAGCTAGACTGCGACATATTGCTACAATAGATGAATCAAAAAACTGTGCTTCATCAATACCAAATACATCTGCCTTATCCTGATAATCCAATATCTTATTTGTTCCCTGAACCTGAAGTGATTTGATTTTCCGTTGATTATGAGAAACAATATAATCTTCAGCGAATCGGTTATCAGTACTTGGCTTAAAAATAGCTACTCGCTGTTTCGCAATTTGAGCACGAACTAGTCTTCGTATAAGCTCTTCAGTTTTTCCGCTGAACATGGGACCGCAGATAACTTCAATCCAACCAGAGTATTTTGGTGTTAATGTCATACAGAATTAATTAGTATTTTTTGAATTTATTAGTAATGTCATTATTTTTGTTCGTAAAATGTCTACTGCAACCTTATTTTGGCCTCCTTCTGGTACAATAATGTCAGCATATTTTTTTGTGGGTTCCACAAATTGGATATGCATGGGGCGGACCGTTTTATAGTATTGTTCTATAACAGATGGGAATGTTCGTTCCCTCTTGTTAATATCCCTTTTAATTCGTCGAATAACCCGTATATCATCTGCTGTCTCAACATATATTTTAATATCCATCATATTTCGAATTTTCTGATCGAAGAGAGCTAGGATTCCTTCCAAAATAATTATATGATGTTTTTCTACTTTTCTACTTTTCTTTTCTCTGGTATGAGTTGTATAATCATAGATGGGAATGTCAACTACATTGCCTTCCATTAATTTCTGCAGATGGTCCCTCATGAGAGTAAAATCGATGGCATCTGGGTGATCAAAATTAACTAAAGATCTTTCTTCAATTGTGAGATTAGATAAATTCTTATAATAAGAATCTTGTTCTATGAGAGCTACTTCTGATTTTCCAAAATCAGAAGCAATTGCTTTTGCGATAGATGTTTTTCCAGAGCCTGTGCCACCGGCAATACCTATTAGAATAGCGTATTTATTCATTATCCAAAAGGAAAGGGTAGAAGTTCGGAACTATTTTTTGTGATAAAATCAGCAGATTTATCTGCGATATAAATAGGAATATCCGGGGCATATTCATGAATTATCTGACGACATGAACCACATGGGAAAGCGCCGTCATTGGTTATGAGAGCTAAAGCTGTAAATTTATTAAATCCTTGGGATATTGCCGAAAATATAGCAACCCTTTCAGCACATAGGGTTGTTGGATACGCTTTGGATTCAACATTACAACCTAAAATAACGGAATTAGTTTCTGTTAAAATTGCAGCACCAACAGAATAATTACTATATGGTGCCATTGCCCTATTTTTGGCAGTAATAGCATGTTGAATTAGCACTTCAGGAGTCATATGTTAAATATGCTGAAATAGAATTATCCATTTTATTAATTAGATTCATTTTATAAAAAAATCACCTTTCAAAACTGATCGATTACCCACTTTGTCAGATGCTTGAACATACAAGGAATGTGTTCCTTTTTTCAAATTATATTTTAATGGGTACCGGACTTTATTCTGGTAGGAGTTAAATTCAAAAACAACTGGATTATCATCCAATTTAACAATAACATCCGTTTCTCCTTCTAGTCCGGAAAATGAATCTAAAACGTTAAATGAAATATGTTCAAGGTCAGAAGAATAATAGGTGCCGTTTATATTTGGAATAAAATTTGATAATTGAGGAGGAGTGTTTTCTTCGATAACTGCAAAAATTTCGCCTGATAGAATGGAGGTGTTTACAAATGAAGAATCAGCAGAAATATGGGAGGGTAAATAGTTCCATTCAAAATTTTTCTGATTATAGAAATAAATTCCAAGATTTCTTGTAGAAAGATTAGGGTCTATTGCCATATTAATTTGAATTTCATTATTGAATGGAATAAGGTAAGGTTCTAAGAAATAGGGGCCGGCAACAATTTGACCTTCCTTTGGCAATGAGGTTTTCACCGGTCTTCCCCAGATAAATGTAGTATCATAAAAAGTATGAGCTTCTCCAGAAATAAGTATTTTCCCATCCAAAAGTTCAATTTGAAATGATGAGTCAGGATAAATAATTTCTCCGGAAAGTTCCATATTAAATATTTCATAAGGAGTAGAACTTTCATAATAGACTTTGAGATCGGTTACATTTTCAAGATCAGATGGCGATAACAATCCTGAAGATAATGTAAGTTTAGAATTTCGAAATAACTTATGAGAATACAAAATTCCATCCTTTTTTAATGAGAGAAATGCATCTAAACCTGAAAAAATATTTTCCTCAAATGATACAAAGATTCCAGATTCATAATGTTTAATTTTAAACTTACCTGTAATATTTCTAAAATCTTCATTAGGTTTCATGTGAAAAGTAGGTGAACTTGAAATACCGTAACTATTTTTTCCTGAAATCTGTAGTACATTAAATGGTGGATTAATATTTTCCACTACAAATATATTATTACCCATATCAAAATAATCTGCAGGGTTAAGTTGATCGGTAGAAATTGGTTCAGTTAGATAAAATTGAGGCCGAACTTTATCATCCTTATTAAATGTAATGGTGCACTTATTATCAAGAAATATAGTAGAATAGTCAAAGTATGGTAAAGTATCAGATACAAAAAAAACACGTATTTCAGTGGTATTCCCTGCAAAATCATTGATGTCAATTATGGCATCATGAAGTACCTTTTGATCAAAAACAAATCCCGATCTAGATTTACTATTAATAAAAGGGAGTTGTTGATTATCATGATGGCTGAATAGATGATAATATTTACCAAAACCTTCCCGGGCCAATGAATAACTACGTTCTGTATAAATTTTGCTGGCATTACCCCAATCAATTTTATTGTATTGCATGGAATAAATAAATTGGGCATCTAATAGGAGGTTGATACTATAAATACCAAAATTGAAATGTTGGCCAGTTATTTTATCAAGAGCTTTAATGGCAATTCCAATATTTCCTGAAGCAAAAATGGTATCAGCTAAAACGTATTCATTGTTATTTAATTTTTGAAGTGGAAATATCTTCTGTTCTGAGAAACCATTAATTATTGCATTTTCGTCTAATGGAATAACTGCGATAGATTCTGCTTCAGGCGGAAGTTTATCTTCCAAATCTAAAGAATATTGAAATGGATTAACTGGTTGCCCGTTCCCATCACGAATTTCAAAATGAAGGTGGGGGCCAGATACACCGCCTGTATCTCCGGAGTAACCAATTAGGTCACCTTTTTTCACAGGGTAGTCCTCTGGGTCAATTTTGTGATCGATTGTATATTTACCATACTCTTCATGGAGGGCATGTACCAAATTATCTACCTTTGGAGTAAAATGATCTAAATGGGCATAAACCGCTGTATTACCATCGTGCAATTGTAAGTAAATGGTTTTTCCATACCCTTTAGAGCTTGTTCTGATACGCGCAATATATCCATCGTCAATTGCAACTAAATGATAACCGGTTTCACCAAAAGTTCTTACATCGACTCCAGTGTGGTATCTTCCTGGACGTTCCTCTCCAAAAACTGCTGTAATTTCCTTTTTAGCTTTTACCGGCCAAAGATAATCCTGTGAAAAGGATAGGCTGAAAAAGAGAGTTGTGATGAAACAAATTTTATTAATCAATTTAACCTTAATAAGCAATAAAATAAAATTATGAAAAAAATAATTGAGGGTTTAACGTTTGAATCCCAAGTTTGTAAATTATCCACCTTTATGAGTTTAAAACTACTCAAATTACGCTGGAGAATATTCTTTTGGACCATCACCGGAAGAATAAAAAAAATGCATTCCAGACTTCAATTAACTCTGAGTCAGGGTAACCCCGAAAATATTCTGATTATTTTTCCAATGGATGAACCTTCTTTCAGAGTAGCGTGTTATGCTTTCCGTGATTTAGGTAAGGAAAATGTTCATAAAAGGCAATTTATTTTTATTGTGAAGGAACAATTTAAAGATTTATTTCATTTACGAATAGGAAGTTCAATTTTCATTAATTATACCGATCAGGAGAATATTCTATCAGGTGAAAAGAACCTATTGCATACATTACAGCAAAATAAATTTGATATCATTGTAGATTTAAATCCAAAATTTCAATTAGCAATATCTCGACTAATCAGTTTGATGAAATCAGATATGAAAGTTGGATTTTCGTCTGATTTTTCGGATAAATTTTATAATATTCAATTGGATATTTCAAAATCTGGAATCATGGAGAAAGGGTTTAAACAAATTAATTGGATACTTGCTCAATGATTATAACAGTTTTTGAAGATAGTGAATATTCGTCATTATTCCCCTTGAATATAAATCGTGCATCCTGTGAATTACGATGTGGATCGTTTACAAATTTAGAGCGCATTAATAATCTATTAACTGCTGATGATACTATTCAATTAGTGGTGCGGCATGATATTTCTAAACTCATAAAGGAGAGATTTCCTTATTTGACAATTAATCCAGAAATGGTATCCAAGGGTATTTGGTTAAATGGTGGGGGGTTATGGAATGAAAATAATTTTCAAGAAATAAATTCTGGCAGATCTTATACTAATAATGGTGATTTAGTGGCTATACACAATCATGAAGATATCCCTATAGCTGAATTTTATGATCACTTGGATTCAGCAAGTCTGGTCTCATCTGAAATTGATATACACTTCATAAAAAATGTCTGGGATGGGATTTTTCTACAATCGGATATCATTGCAACTGATTCTCAAAATTTCATTGATTATAAACAAGGGGATATTCATCCAACAGTTGCAATCGAAAATGGTGATAATATATTTATTGGGAAAGGTGCAAAGGTACGGGCAGGTTCGGTATTAGATGCGAGCTCTGGTTCAATTATCATTGATGAAAATGCTTTTATTGATATTGGGTCTCTTATTCAGGGTCCGGTATATATTGGACCTAGTTGCGTAATCAATCCTGGTACAAAATTAAGAGGAAATGTTACATTAGGCCCCCAATGTAAAATCGGTGGCGAGGTAGAAGATGTAATCTTTCAAGGGTTTAGCAATAAACAACATGATGGATTTCTTGGACATAGTTATATTGGGGAATGGGTTAATCTAGGTGCTAATACGAATAATAGTGATTTAAAAAATAATTATGGATTGATTCAACTGAATAAAGATGATCAGAAAATTGAAACTGGGAAACAGTTTTTAGGTACAATGATGGGAGATTATTCCAGAACAGGTATATCCACAATGTTAAATACAGGGACTATTATCGGTTTGGGAGCTAATATATTTGGTGCAGGCTTTCAAGATAAATATATACCCTCCTTTCGCTGGGGAAAGAATGATACCACAGAGTTAGAAAAGTTATTTAATACTTTAGAGAATATGAAACAGAGACGAGGGAAGTCATTAAGTTCTGATGAAAAAATATTTCTTAGTGAATTATTTAAAAAACAAATTATAAAATAATAATGAAATACCTTGTAGGGTATCTGAAGTAAAAATATATTTCCAGCCTTGAAAATTGGAGAAGAATATGGCATTTGAAGGTTTAATATGTCCGGCATGCTCAAATCCATTGGATGAGACCATGTTGGAAGAAAAAATGATTTGTCCTGAATGTAGTACAAATCTAAAACAAAAAAAGTTTTTGGCATTCCTGGAATTTCTAATGATGCACGGATTAGTAACCAATATTGACTTTTTTGACCAAACTCTTTATGGAGATGAAATTAAAAAGACAGTGGAGGAAAAAGAACAACAAGATGAGACAAATCCAGATGATTATGAAGATAAAGCCAGCAATATTGATTATATTGAGGAAACACCTGACCTTAAAGAAGTAACTACAGATGAAGAGGAGTTCAGGCAGTGGGAAGGTATTGAAGAAGACTGGCAGGAATTCAATAGAAAAAATAATCCTGAAATTAATAAAAAGGGAGGAGGATAGATTAAATGGAAAAGCAAAAGAAAAAACAACATCAGATTAAAATAGAATTAGATGATAATGTTGGGCAAGGGGAGTATGTGAATCTTGCAATTGTAACCCATTCTCCTGCAGAATTTGTAATGGATTTTATTCGAGTATTACCTGGCATGACAAAATCGAAGGTAAAATCTAGAATAATAATGGCTCCAATGCATGCAAAAACTCTTATGATGGCATTGAAGGATAATATCAATAAATATGAAAATAAATTTGGGGAAATTAAAGTAACAAAGGGTAAAGGTCCAGCCCCAAATTTTAATTTACCGGATGATGTATTGCCGAACTAAAATAAAAAAGCCCCTGTTTTTCAGGGGCTTTTTTATGGAGTAGTTTTTATATGATAAAACTTCCATCCCTTTACTAATAGTAATCCATACACACATCCCAAAATACAACCAGCCATTACATCTGAGGGATAATGCACACCAATATATACTCTTGAAAACATCACAATTCCGGCAACCGTCCAAAATAGTTTACCATATCGATAATAAATTGAAGAAAATACCATTGCTAATCCCGTCATATTAGCAGCATGATTTGAAGGGAAAGAATAATTCCGTCCTTTTTCACCAACCAAATGATTTACTAATTCTGGATCTAACCCTGCCCAAGGTCTGGGTCTGAGAACGGTTTTTTTAATAAATAATCCGGATTGATCAACAAGAATAATTACAAGGGGAATTAAAATTGCCAATTGCCAACGGTTTTTCTTATCATAAATAATAGCAAACAGCCAGGGGATTAACATTAAAGGTATGAAATATTTTGTCTCATCAAACAAAGGCATGATGAAATCAAATACCGGGTTTGATAGATTATTATTAATAAATAAAAAACAAGCCCGATCTATAGAAAGAAAAAAATCCAAAATAATTGAATTGATTATATCAGAATGTTGATGTAAAACGCATAACAATCTGTCGTCCCATTATGGCACCACCAACCAACTCTTTGTGTAGATCATTATTTAAATTTAAAGCAGAAAGGTTTAAATCAAGATTTTCTGTAATATGGTAAGTATAAAATAAATCAATAATATTATAGGGCCCAATAACACCTGCCCAAATACCATCACTCCAAACAAACTTATCCACGTGACGGAAATTTATTATGAAATCACCCAAGGATGATTTTCCTTTAACGCTGGCATTCCATTTCCATTTTGGTGCATTAATGGGGTCATTCTTTTTGGTGAGTTCATTATAGAACTCGGTGGTTCCATACCAGGAAACATTGCCATCAATTATTATATTTTCTGTTAGAAAATGGGTTAAACCAAAATCAAGTCCCTGCATCCATACTTCACCATAATTCATGGGGCTTAACACTAAATGATAAGGAGCCGATGTTATCCCAATTTGATCTAATTTTTCTCCAGTTACACTGTTAGCGCCCTCTACAGTTTCAATTTCTCTAAGGGCACCATATTCAACCCATTCATCTATCCCTGCAGTGATATAGTCTAGTCCATGTCTGTTATATATATATGCTCCAACACCCGACTCTTGATATTTGGGGAATCCATCTTCATTTTTCATAACCTCCCAGGGGTGAAAAAAAGCAGTATCTATTACATTGCCGCTTC
>CAJWYZ010000067.1 GCA_913049525.1 uncultured Fidelibacterota bacterium
TACTGGATTTCCCCATGGATTATTATGTCTACCCCTGTTGAAAATTCGCCTATGTTCTTGGGAATAATAGTGGCTGTTTTCGCCATGGGCGTATTTTTTCATTATGCCGCAGATATGCAGAAACATGCCCATCTAAAATTAAACCCAGGTAATCTTATAACCGATGGTCTCATGGCAAGATGCCGTAATACCAATTATTTTGGCGAACTTCTCATTTATCTGTCATTTGCCCTCCTGTCCCGCCATTGGGTTCCCCTGGCAGTTTTGGCAGCGTTTATGGCTGTTATCTGGTTTCCTAATATGCGCCGAAAAGATAAATCCTTGTCACGGTATCCTGAATATGCAGAGTATAAAAAGCGCTCATCTTTACTCATACCATTCATTTGGTAGAGGTGAGATAAGTTAATTTCACCGGCAAAGAGGCTGTTGAGGCTGTCTTCGTTTTTTTATTACTACTCCTCCGTTTCTGATGAAATCTAATACACTTTCCAGTTAGATATTGGTAGGTGATATCCTGTTTTACTGCTGTAAATTATCAACTTCGAAATTTAAGCGAAATTAAAAGAAATATATGCAGCCATTGATCCAGCCATTTAATGTCTTGTTACCCATGCTGTATGGGATAGCATTAATTTATTACGGATTTTACCTTAGAAATGGAAATGAGCAGTCAGGGAAATGGGCGCCCAATATATTGTTGTCTGCTTTAGTAGTTCACCTCTTGTATTTCATTGCCCGCAGTAATTTCCAATATTTCCCTATCACCAATTCCTTTGATTCTCTTTCTATGGTGGCATTCAGTATCGCCATGATACATCTTATAATTGAAAGAACTTCTGGTGAAGGTAAAACAGGATTCTTTTTCATTTCCATAGCATTTGTTTTTCAGGTATCCGCTTCCATGTTTCATGTGGTTGATATCCATATTCATGAATTGCTTACCAACCCCATCTTCGGAATTCATGTATTTTTTACTCTGGTAGGCATATCAGCTCTGGCAATCTCCGCTATTTATGGGCTCATGTACTGGATGCTGGCAAAACAGATAAAAAGCCATAATATGGGCATCATCTACAGGGGTATGCCGCCTCTAGATCAATTAGAAGCCATGGGACGTTTATCATCGATTCTAGGTTTGGTGTCACTGGGGCTTGGTCTCATTATGGGGCATTTTTATGCGTACCGTGTTTTAGGCATATTATTTCCTCCTGATCTGAAAATAATCATTAATGACGTAGCCTGGATATTCTATCTTTTGGGATGGGCGATTGTGAAAATAAAAAACTACAATGGATTGCGCTTGAGTAAACTGGCATTCTGGGGCTTTATTGCCTATGCTGGGGCGATTATGGCAGCAAACTTTATATCCACATCTTTTCATCAATTTAATTAATGTCAGAACAACTCATCGTCATTGGATGGAGTCATAAAAATGCTCCCGTTGAATTCAGGGATAAACTGTTTTTATCCAAAGATGAAATTCAAGGGTTGGTTAAAGAAGCAGTTCAAAAGGATTTCATTCAGGAGGTAACCATATTATCAACCTGTAACCGCACGGAATTTTATTTTGTATCTGCTAATACGAGTCCCTTAATTAGCTGGGTGAAAGAATGGTATAATGACAATTTAAAGCGGGATATTGATTTTTTACAATGTGAGCCATATACTCATCAGGGAAATGAGACAATAAAGCAATTATTTCGAGTGGCATCCGGAATGGAAAGTATGATGCTAGGTGAGAACCAAATCTTAAGTCAGGTAAAAACTGCCCATGAACATTTGCTCATGAGTAGTGGCAAGACCCCTTCATTAAACCAATTATTCCGGGATGCAGTAAGCTGTGGAAAGGCTGTGCGAACGGATACGGATTTATGCCGTGGAGCAGTATCTATCAGCTTAGCAGCAGTTGAGCTTGCTAAACGGATTTATTCCAGCTTTCAAAAACAGAAGATTTTATTGGTGGGGGCTGGTGAGTCTGCAGAGCTAACCGCCAAACATTTTCAGGAAAATGGAGCCACCCAATTTATTATAGTAAACCGAAGCGAGGAGAGGGGCAAGCGGTTGGCAGAAAAATTTTCTGCTGAGTATGCTAAGCTATCGGAGATTCCCGAACTATTGAAACAGGTTGATATAGTGGTTGCTGCCACCCATTCTAAGGAATATCTGATTACCATTAATCAGGTAAACCAGGCATTGAATGCTCGTCAATATAAAAATCTGCTCATGATTGATATAAGCACTCCCCGGAATATTGACACAGAAATTCATAAAATTCAGGAGGTATTTCTTTACGATATTGATCATCTGGAGGATGTTATTTCTGAAAACCTCATAAAACGTAAAGATGAAATCCCGTCTGCTGAACGGATTATTAAGGAGCATAGCAGAAAATTTATATCCTGGTTTAAATCTTTAGAGGTTAAGCCTACCATTTCATTGCTCACACAGTATTATGAGAAAATAAGACTGGAGGAACTGCATCGATACGAACATAAGGTGTCAGAAGATGAAAAAAATGCTATGTCAAAACTGTCTAAGGGTTTGGTGCGGAAATTACTTCATTATCCTATCACCCATCTAAAGGGACTGGCTGATGGGCAGGAATTAGATCCTCAAACCATTGATACCATTTGGAGATTATACCGTCTGGAAGAAATGAAAGACTCTGAGGTGGAGAAAAGTGAATAAGCTGATAATAGGAACCCGTGGAAGCACTCTGGCTTTGAAACAAGCCCATTATGTACAGAATCTACTCCAGTCGTTACATCCGAATATAGGCATAGAGATAAAAACTATCCAATCGTTGGGGGATAATCAGCAGGAAACCCCATTGCCTGCAATCGGTTCAAAAGGGCTGTTTACTGCTGAAATTGAAAGTGAATTATTAAGCCAGAAGATAGACTTGGCAGTTCATAGCCTTAAAGATCTTCCCTCTGCATTACCGGAAGGGTTGATATATGCAGGTTCTCCTACAAGAGAAGATGCTCGTGATGTATTTATCTCCCATAAATGGAGGTCTATAGAAGATGTTCCTACTAAGAGTACCATAGCTTCAGGCAGTACCAGGCGAAAAGCACAATTTCTGGAGCTGCGTTCAGACTTGGAATTTGCTGATTTAAGGGGGAATATTGAAACCCGCCTGAATAAATTGAAAACTAAGGGATGGGATGGTGTTATTATGGCAGCAGCGGCATTACACAGGCTAAATATGTCAGATCACATTACCCGCTATTTGGATCCCCTTCAATTTGTTCCAGCTGTAGGCCAGGGTGCTATTGGACTGGAAATAAAGCAGGGAAGAGAAGATATAAAAAAGTTAATAGATTCAATTATTGATAATGAAACCACTCAATGCTGCCAGGCTGAAAGGCTGTTTTTAGCCCATCTAGAAGGTGGATGCTCCACGGCTATTGGATGCTGGGGAAGAATGGAAAACAGACGTTTTTTAATTACGGGATATGCTGCAGCAGTAGATGGTTCTAAAGTATTGCGTAAATCCTTGAAAGGAATGCCAGCCGACTCCAGCCGATTAGCCAGGCAGTTAGCTGAGGAATTTGAACAAGCAGGCGCCAGGGAGTTATTGGCCGGGTGAAACCTGTTATTTATCATACTGGGCTTACACCTCCGCCGGAAATTCAATATAATGATTTCGAGATTTTGCATACACCCACAATTACGGTAGAATTTAATCATCATCATATTCCCCAGGATATAACTGAATGTTTAAAATCAAATCCGGTAGCAATTATTATGAGTAAGAATGCGGTTTCCGGATTGAAGAAATGGCTGAAGAAATATAATTTATCTGTGGATGTCTTTGGAGATACAACCTTCTGGACGGTGGGCGAACAAACCCATCAGAATTTGCTGGATGAATTATATATTGAATCCTGGCATCCAAAATTAATGACTGGAGAGGGTATCATTCAATCGTTGATTGAGAAAGATCAGACTAGAATTTTACTCATTTCTGCCCATGAACCGCAGCAGAATTTTATTGATGGATTACATGCAGCAGGCATTCATTTTTTTCATTTTCCTACTTATACTACCCAAATTTTGAGCGATGCAAAATTAACAGCTGAATTTATAGATGATGAAAATAATTTTATGGTTTGTACATCGCCTTCAACGGTTGATGGTATTTTGAAAAGTTTATCATTAACCCATCTGGCTGATCTCAAAACAAAATTAACAAGTATTGGGCCCACTACCAGCAGTGCCATTTGTGAAAGAGGAGGGTCTGTATATCATGAATCTACTGAGCAGAAAATTGCCACTTTATATTCAGAAATAATTACAATGGATTGTAGCCATGAACAGTCGTGAGCGATTGTTAGCAGCCTGTAAAATGGAAGCATTGAATCGGCCTCCACTGTGGGTCATGCGTCAGGCAGGCCGCTATCTGCCAGAATACCGTGCTATTAAAGAGCAGCATAGTTTTGTGGAAATGGTGAAAACACCGGAGATTGCAGCTGAAGTTACATTGCAGCCATTAAAACGGTTTGATTTGGATGCCGCCATTATTTTCAGTGATATTTTGGTGATTCCTGAAGCATTGGGGTTGCCCTACTTTTTTAGAGATAAGGGTGGAATAGAAATGTCAGGGAAAATTGAAACGTCAGAAGATATAGAAAAACTGGATGAGGATGGAATAGTCGAAAAATTAAAATATGTGGGTGATTCATTAAAGCTGACCCGGGAACAATTAGGCAATGAAAAAGCGCTTATTGGCTTCTGCGGCTCCCCATGGACAGTGGCTACCTACATGATAGAAGGGGGCAGTAGCAGGGACTTTTGTAGATCAAAATCAATGCTCAGTGAAAAGCCTAAATTATTCCACTTACTATTAGAAAAAATTACCATAGCATCAATTGAATATGTAAAACTTCAAATTGCATCAGGGATTGATGTGGTGCAGATTTTTGATAGCTGGGGCGGCGCACTTTCAATTGATGAGTTTTGGGATGGGTCTGCTAAATATATGAACCAAATTGTAAAAGCAGTGGGAGATAACATTCCCGTCATTATTTTTTCAAAAGGCTCTCATGATAAAATTAATGATCTGAAAAATATTGGGGGAAATGTATATGGTGTGGACTCATCAGTTGCTATCTCAAAATTCTGGGATGATTTAGGGGGAGAATTTGCAGTTCAGGGGAATTTGAACCCAGATTTTATGAGCACAACTCCTGAAGATGTAAAAGAGGAAACCCTTAATATATTGAATAAATTTGGGGGAAGAAATGGATTAATTTTTAATTTAGGACATGGCATAAAACCAGATGGAAAAATCGAATGCATGCAGGCATTGGTAGAAACCATAGTAAATTATAATAAAGATAACCATTTAACAGAGTCTACATTACCGCAATGATTTCAAAAAAAATAGTACAGGAAAAATTTAGGGAAATTCAGGAATCTATTTGCTTTGCATTAAATGCTGAATCCTGCCAGGAATTTAAAGAAGATAAATGGAATTATGAATTGGGAGAAGGGGGTGGTATCACTCGAGTATTTTCTGGAGATGTTATTGAGAAAGGGGGAGTAAACTTTTCAGCTCTGAGTGGAAAACTCAGTGACAAAATAGCTGCTAAACTGAAAGGTGGGGATGAGAGAGAATTTTATGCCACCGGAGTTTCATTGGTCATTCATCCTAAAAATCCATTTGTTCCAACCGTTCATATGAATGTCCGTTATTTAGAACGGGGTGAAAAGCAATGGTTTGGCGGTGGAATTGATCTCACTCCATATTATCCGGTTAAGACAGATATTATTACTTTTCACAAACAGTTAAAAATAGTCTGTGATAATCACAATCCTGAATATTATCCAGAATTCAAAAGGCAATGTGATGATTATTTTTTCATAAAGCATCGCAATGAAGCCCGGGGTGTGGGGGGAATATTTTTTGATTATTTATCAGATAATTTAGAGAAAACTTTTGAATTTGTACAGGATGTAGGCAATGCTTTCAATAGTCTTTATATTCCTCTATTATCCAGCTACAAAGATAAAGTGTATTCTAAGGAGCAAAGAGATTTTCAGCAAATCCGCAGAGGCAGATATGTAGAGTTTAACCTGGTATATGATAGGGGGACTTTATTTGGTTTAGAAACGCAGGGGAGAATTGAATCAATACTCATGTCCCTGCCGCCCCAAGTACGATGGAACTATAACCATCAGTTAAAAGCAGGATCCCCTGAAGCAGAATTATCCAAATTCTTGGTTCCCCAAGATTGGGCGAATATGGAGTAAGCTATGAAAACGGCTGTTGTATTAGTGAATCTGGGCGGGCCTGATAAGTTAGATAATGTAGAACCCTTTTTATTTAACCTGTTTAGTGATCCGGATATTTTTAAGCTGCCATTTGGCGAAAAAGGCCAGGAATTATTTGCAGGGTTCATTTCAAAATATCGTGCCCCTAAATCTGCAGTTTTGTATAAAGAAATAGGTGGAAGTTCTCCACTGCATCCAAATACCTTAGAGCAAGCATCAGCATTACAAAAAAAGCTAAGGGAGGTAGATGATTTTCAAGTGCATGTTGCCCAGCGCTATTGGCATCCATTTATTCCTGAAGTGATAGAGAAGTTAAGCTACGAATCTTTTGACAAAATTGTTCTTCTCCCATTGTTTCCACAGTATTCTAATACTACTACATTATCAGTAATAAATGAATGGGTTAGACATGGTGAAGGATTGATTGCTCCCATAATTATCCAACGTTTCCACCAACATCCCAAATATATTGAGGCGTGCAAGGAACGAATTATGGAAAAATTAGATCAAGTATCTGGAAAGCCTCATCTATTGTTCTCTGCCCATTCCATTCCAAAAAGCCGAGTGAAACAGGGCGATCCTTATCAGGATGAAATAGAAGAGACAGTGGAATTGATTTTAGAGAATTTTCATGGTTATGGACATTCTCTTTGTTATCAAAGTAAGGTGGGTCCCGTAAAATGGTTAGAGCCAAATATAAAAGACGAATTGAAGGAGCTAAGAAAACGTGGGATTAAAAATCTGCTGGTTTTCCCCGTTGCTTTTGTAAGTGAACATTTAGAAACCCTGCAGGAGTTAGATATTAAATATCGGAAAGTTGCTGAAGATTTGGGATTTAATCAATATATTCGGGCAAATACCGTTCAGGCTCACCCCCTTTTTATTGACTGCCTGAAAGATCTGGTTCTAGAAAATTGTCAATAGAGTCTCCCTCAGCTATAATAATTGGCAGTGGAATTTCTGGGCTCACCACTGCTTATAAACTCCAGAATTCTGGATGTTCAGTACGTGTCTTTGAAAGTGGAGAGAGAGTAGGGGGAGCAATGAATACCCATTCTCAGAACGGCTGGTTGGCTGAATATGGCCCCAATACCATTCTGGAAACCAGTACCCAAATTAAAACGTTAATAACAAAATTAGGCTTAGATGGAGAGAAGTTATACCCTAATTCTGTGTCTTCCAATCGTTTTATTGTTAAAAATGGAAAGCTATTGCCATTGCCCATTTCTCCCCTTGCATTTTTTTCATCCTCACTGTTTAGCGCAAAATCAAAATTCAATATTATTAGGGAGCCTTTCCTACCCAAGTGGCAGAACGATTATGAAGAATCGTTATCGGAATTTGTATTGCGTAGGCTTGGGCAGAATTTTCTGGATTATGCCGTAAATCCCTTCGTGGCAGGAGTATTTGCCGGAGACCCTAATAAACTCAGCGTAAAACATGCCCTGTCAAAGCTATACAAACTTGAACAGGATTATGGAAG
>CAJWYZ010000068.1 GCA_913049525.1 uncultured Fidelibacterota bacterium
ACAGCAGCTAAAACAAACAATCCTGTAAAAAACGGATAATCCTTATTTCTCATAAAACTCTAATTTTTAGTTAGAAAATATTGACTATTCATTTATTACCAATTATCTTTCTTAACAATCCGTCATTATCCTCAATCATTTTTTCCGCTTCATTTTTTGTGCATTTTTTTATAGTCATGACAATAGCTGTTTTTACAGATCCATCAGCTTCTGCGAGTTTCTCTTTTGAAGAGTCATAATTCAAGCCAGTAAGTTGCTCAATAATCCTTGATCCTCTATCAAGTAGTTTATTATTAACCACTTGAAGATCTACCATTAAGTTCCCGTATACTTTTCCAAGTCTAATCATAACAGTAGTGGAAATCATATTTAAAACCATCTTTGTTGCTGTGCCAGATTTCATACGTGTTGAACCGGTAATGATTTCTGCTCCTACATCAATAGAAATGAGCACATCCACTTCCACAGGAATCAATGGCTCAGGATTACAAATGAGATATGCAGTTTTGGAACCAATATTTTTTGCATATTCTAATGCTGAAATAACATAAGGGGTTGCACCACTGCTGGCAATTCCTAAAAGAAAATCACTTTTCTTGAATCCAGTTTTTTTTAGATCGGTAATTGCATCCTCAGGTTTGTCCTCTGCGCCCTCGATCGAGCGGACGAGTGCCTCTCTCCCTCCAGCAATGATCCCCTGAAACAGTTCCCGAGGAACCGAGAATGTTGGAGGCATTTCCGTAGCGTCCAATACACCGAGCCTGCCGCTGGTTCCAGCGCCTATATAAAATATTTTTCCCCCTGAACGTATAACTTCTTCAGCAACATTGACAGCTTTCTCAATCTGAGGTAAAGCCTGATTAATTTTCTGAGCTATTGTCTGGTCTTCACTGTTGACAATATGAAGGATCTCAGAAATAGATAATTTATCAATTTGTCGAGACTTGATATTTTGCTGTTCGGTGGACAGCTTTCTTCTGTCGGAAGGATTAACTATTTTCATCATTCAAAAAAGTAATTGCAATTATTGCTCTAGTGTTGCAAAATATTTTTTTGCTGCTTGCATAACCTTTGGTGATAATAACAATGTAGATATCATTGTTGGAACTGCCATGAGAGCAAATAATCCATCTACAAAATTGATTGCAATATCAATTGAAATAACCGAGGCTACAATAATTGCAAATATATAAAACCAGTTGTACACATCTTTGTATCGGGTACCAAATAAATGACCTGTGCATTTTCTCCCGTAATAAGAATAACCGAACATTGTGGTTAAACTAAAAGTAAAAACAGCTATCATTAACAGGATTTTACCAGGGAAACCTAATTCATTTGTAAAAGCCATGGTTGTCAACGTAACACCATTTACTTCTGAAGATTCTATACCCGAGATTAAAATAACAAATGCAGTGATACTGCAAACAACAATTGTATCAATAAATGGACCAAGCATAGCCACAAGCCCTTCCCTCACAGGCTCCTGAGTTTTTGCGGCTCCGTGAGCCATAGCTTCTGTACCAATTCCCGCTTCATTTGAAAACGCTGCACGCTTAATGCCAACACTAATTATCATTCCAAGAGATCCGCCAAGAACAGCATCACCAGTAAAAGCATCTTGAATGATTGTCAGAAATACATCAGGAATATCTGAAAAATGTTTTATAAGTATAATAAAAGCTGCAACCAAATAGATTACAACCATAAACGGTACTAATTTCGCCGCTACTTTTCCAATGCGCCTTATTCCCCCAAATACAACCAGCGAAACAATAAATGCAGTACATATTCCCGTAACCAGATTTCCCAAATCCGGAGAATTTAAAAATAATTTGTTTGGCACATAAATTTCATCACGAACAATTTGAGCTAATTGATTTGCCTGAAAAAGAACAAAACATCCAAATACTCCTGCAATACTAAAGAGCATAGCAAGCGGTTTAAATTTTTTACCTAATCCTTCCTGAATGACATACATGGGACCACCCTGAATTTCACCTGCATCATCTTTTCCGCGATACATGATACTCAGTGTGCATGTAAAAAACTTTGTTGCCATTCCAATTATTGCACTAATCCACATCCAAAAAAGAGCTCCCGGGCCACCTGTATGAATTGCCAACGCAACACCGCCAATATTTCCCATTCCTACTGTACTCGCCAAAGCACTTGATAGAGCCTGAAAGTGATTGATCTGTCCCGGGTCATTGACTTTATCATATTTACCCCGCAGAATATTTACGGCATGTCCAAAGTATCGAAACGGAATAAATCTACTAAAAGCAGTAAAGTAAATCCCACCACCAACTAGAAGCACAACCAGCGGGGTCCCCCACATAAATCCGGAGAATCCGGCCATAGCTTTATCTAAGAATTCTATAAAATTCATGATTGATTACACATTAATTATTTTCTTACCTATTTATTTCCAAAATATACCAATTATAGTGAAATTCAAGATGAAAATAATCAATAAAAAAAATGAAACGATTAGATACATATCTCCTGAGACAGTTTTTAAATATTCTCGCAATAGGTTTATTGGGGTTTGTCACAGTTTTTATTGTAGTTGATCTCATTGAAAACCTAGACCGTTTCATTGACAATGCAGTACCAATAGGTATCATTCTCAAATATTATCTTTTTACACTCCCCTGGTTCATCAATATCGCTCTCCCGATGGCAACCCTCATTGCAACCGTATTCAGTGTCGGTCTTATGGTGAAACGAAACGAATGGACTGCCATGAAAGCCACTGGTATCAGTTTGTATCGTATTTCGATACCACTTATCCTGGTAGGATTTGTTCTCAGTTTTATCTCTTATCAATTTGATAATAACTTGGTAAGCTGGGGACATGAAAAACGATATTCTATCGAAAGAAAATATCAGAAAAAAAGATCCAAACAAAACCGTCGAATTCTTAAAGATATTTTTCTTCAAAAAAAAGAATCCACCCATATTGCTCTTTCAAAATATCGTATCAATAAAAAATTTGCTGAAGGAATAACAATCATCAAACTTGAAGAAGGGAAATTACATCAACGACTCGATGCGAAATCAATGAGTTGGGTCGACTCCCTTTCTTCCTGGATACTATCGAATTATTCCATCCGTACATTTAATTCTTATGGCGTTGAAACCAACGTAATGATCTCAGAGAAAGACACCCTTTTTTCATTCGATTTAACACCGGAAGATATTTCCCAAAAATTTAAATCACCTGAAGAATTGAATTATAAGGAATTAACGAAGCGAATTGCACTCTTAAAGGAGAATGGGGTAAAGACAACCCGATGGGAAGTGGAACAGTATTTTAAAGTGTCTTTTGCCTTCACCAATCTGATTGTAATTTTATTTGGATTACCTTTAGTCGTAATAAAACATAAAGGCGGACTTTCCTTTGGTGCAGGTATGAGTGTGTTTGTGATCTTTGGATACTATGCTTTTATCAAGTTCGGACAATCTCTTGGATATAAAGAAGTTCTTGAACCTTTGGCATCTGCATGGATTGGAAACGTAGTATTTTCAATCGGTGGTTTGATTTTGTTGTTCTTCACTAGGAAGTGATCCCGGTTTATTTAAATCTTTTTCCTCTGATTTATTTTAATCTACAGGACCAGGGAGTGGACCTCCATCAGTTTCTACGTCCTGAATTTCATCTTTTCTACTGCCAAAACTGGTAATCGTCACCCCCATTGAAAGATTAATCCCCTTCATTGTATGAATCCATATTCCATTACGAAAAGCCATACCTACATCAAAAATAATCGGTCCTTTATGTATCCCGAATCCCATTGAAAATTCCTTGAAATCTGATCCGCCATAACAATATCCTATCCTGAGAGGAACGCTGGGAAATCTATTCGATTCCACAGCAAGTGACCATTTCCATTTTTTTCTCGCATAAAACCGGTTTTCAAATCCTGTCACCAGGTCAGATGCAATCACCAGTTCCGGTAACCGGCGAGAAACACCGATTCGAAAAAGGGCGGGATAATCTGTAGTAAATTCATTCAGGTTGCCATCTTTATCCAGGTCTTTTACAATTTGTTCCTCGCTGCTAAAAAGAGAATCAGAAGTAAGGGAAGAAACACTTAGAGAATCTATTGAGTACGTATAGAGAACGGCGGAAGAGTCATCCAGTATCTCTCCACCCCAGGTCATATGCCATAAATCATCTTCATTTCCATATTTATTATCCGATCCCGCAAAAATATCCTTCACCATACTGGGTTTATTCCAATTTATACTACCAATAGCATTAATAATGGAAAATCCTGCTCTCCATCCGTTGGTTTCTCGAGTTGACAATCCTAAATCGACACCAAAGCCGCTCCCACCAAAGCCCTGACGGATAAAATATGCGCCTTCTCCATAAACTGCTTCATCAGTTGTTACAAGATTTGCATAGCTTGAATCGGGGTCTATTCCAAAATAAAATAATCCCTGTAAATACTTTACGGTCATTCCAACAGCAAATTGATCGTAAGGCACAGCAAACGAAAAACCAAATTCATTTACTCCTAATATCTCATAGTTCAATGTCAGGTCCAATTCCGGGTCATTTGCATTTCCATAAAGGAGCAAACGTAATAACCCAGATGGGATGCGAATATCACTCATCAAAAGCATATTGCTGGTGAAAGCCATATTCCCAGAGGCAAAGTTCAAACCTGGATAAGGCATGTGGAAATCCGGGAAAAAGGTTAATCCATTATCTTTAAAGTTATCGTATAATAAATCCTTTTCGTAATTCGACAAAGTATCTCCGCTGAGACTATATAAATTACTCAATGAAATATAATTGCCAACAACCCCAAGATCAAAACCACCCAATTGAAGCATGAATGGCTTCTCCTGTTGGTACGCAAGTAAAGATGGATTATATCCTACTGCAAAGATCCCATCCGCTATAGTGGTATAGGTACCTGCAAGAGCAACTGATCTGGGGTCACGTTTTGTCTGTGAAATCAAAACTGAAAAACTAATCAGTAAAAAAATGGTGAGTTCCAGGATTTTTTTTATGATTTTCATTGTAGAATGCATAATAACTGAAAACATTTCTTTATTCTATTTTGAAGAACCACCCGCTTGAATCTGAAACAGATGAATTCAAATCAGATATATATATGCGTACTTTATTTAAGGTGGCATCTGGGACACTCCATAAAAACGAATCCACATTCGCAGTATCCGATGCAATACTGAAATTTGTTATTGTTGAATCGGGATTCACATTATAGTATCCAATCTTTACAGTGGATATTTCACCAAAAGTTTTCCACCGAATAACACTATTCTGTCCCTTGGAAAGGGTTTCGCCCCCGTTAGGATATGTAATAACAATCTCATCCTGTGCTTCTTCAAGCATCCCAGTACTTGAAATTCGGAATGTAAGGGTTGAAGTAACATCGATATTATCAGAGGTTGAGAGGAATGCCAACGTATCCCCGTTTAATCGAAATCTGGGCACTACAAAATGATCACCAAAATCTGTTAAAAGGCGAATTTTTTCTGCACTCATAATTGACGAATGAGTTGTATCACCCGGAGTACTTGCAGAACCATAAACCGGTGGTGCTGTTCCGTAAAACCGCGTGGGTTTTGGTAAAATAATAGTTGTCAAAGTATCAATATAAGAAACAAGGGTGTCCACCGATGAACCTGAACTTTTCACTAAATAAACCAAACCGTCAACACACTTGCTGAAATCATCCATAACATTAAAAATATAGACATCCCCAGAATCCAGATTCATCGCTTCACAATTCGTGACGACATACAAATCTTCACCTTCCAATAAATCTTCATGAGCGATTAAGGTATCACGATAAATAGCCAACATTTCAGTCGTAGTATCCAGTGGAAAAAATATGCTGTTAGAATGCAATATGGATAATTCACCATCAACAATACTGTTCACCACATGTGTTGTTAATGCTGCATGGGAAAGTGTACTACGAATCCTGTTACGAGTGGAATGGTCAACCTCATCTATCGGTGTTCTGGCTACAGGAATAAAGGTCATTGAGTCCATTCTCACTTCAAATGGAGCTATCATTCGGTATGTTCCGCCAATGGTTGCGCCCGCAACAATAACACCTTCCCCGTGTATTCGGGATGCCGAATTCACGGTAATAGTTGCAGGATTAAATGACATCAAATCAACAATGGTAGACGTGCCTTCTGCAGGTGGTGTGGTTACACTGTCTGTCCAGGTCGATGCATTTGCGGTGGCATAACTCAATACAGTAGTACCCAACTTGCTTAAGCGAATAATGGTCTTAGTGCTATCTGAACCATAATCGCTTGGCTGAGCAATCGCTGCCCTGACAGCTACTTGAGAAGTATCACCAATTGTGTTGACACCGATCATATCTACATCCAAAGCAACTGGTAAATCAATCTGGTTAACCATATCAAATTCAAATTGAACCGCTGTAAAGGTCATGCCGGAAAAACCGGATGGCATACCGTCAATATCCTGTACGGAAGGTGGAAACGACTTAATAATATTGGCTTCAAGTGATTCAAAATGTAGGCTTTCTACATCGACATTTATGGTCATATTTCCTAATTCAGAACCATCCATCGGCATGTATGCCGTTTGCTCCCGTAACCGCACTGTTAGGTCTATATCCAATTTCGATAATGCGCTATCAGCACCTGCAGGATTTAAAAATGTATAACCATCGACCCGAAACGTGTCACTGTATGTTGCATAATCCTTAAATAATGCTGTATCCACTTTCACAGGATCGCCGCCAGAGGGTGGCGGCACAAAATTCCTGAAATCCATGATGAAGTCCATATAAAATGGATATGAACTACGGAGGTTGGAAATCACTATTTCATTAATCCCAGAAGATGTACCTGTTTTGAAAATCCCTGAGTATATCTCTATCGTTGAAGGAAATATTACTGGAGCCAGTTCAGTGGGCATGTTGTATTCGGCAATTTCAACGACAGCCGTATCTATACCGGCTATACGAATCCTGATTTGACAATTTATCTGAACAGAATCACCAGCGCTAATAGTCAGTGTATCTTCATCGTTACCATGAGGAGACACATCAAAATCATATAACATCCTTATTGATTCTTCTAATTGCTGGCCACCAATTGTTGTTGTCTTGGTAAATGTGTCATTTTTTAATACTGTACTTTGTTCGTGATTAGCTAAAGTATTAGGGGACGTGCTGGCACCTGTTAACATTATGAAACGAACATCCGTAACATCCGTTAACATTCCATTATTCGTAATGGATGAAAAGAAATAACTGCTGTCACTGCTGCCGTCATCCTGGATCATTAAACCGGATATTTCCGTAATAAATGGGAGTTCGTCTGTAACGATAAATGATGATAAATCTATTGCTGTATCAGGCAGTAGTATCTCATTAAAATTAGCAACAAGATTGTTCCATATTTCAGCTGATATTTGTCGATCGCTTGCAGGCGGAACGGTAAAAGGAATTTGATTTATATCGATCAACCCTTCTGAGGCGAATGGAATAGATACATTAATAGTCGTTACTACAGCTTCTTCACTAATATTTGTTGGCGTTCCTGCATAGACAATTTCAGCACCCACTGGTACCTCCAGCCAATCTGGATCGATTGAAGTTGACGGCAGGGTATC
>CAJWYZ010000069.1 GCA_913049525.1 uncultured Fidelibacterota bacterium
ATTCTCCGTCATGCCAAAGTAGTGGTGAGTAAAAGCTAATGGGTGATTTTTACAGCACATTAGGTGTTTCCAAAAATGCAGATGCCAAAGAGATTAAATCTGCCTATCGGAAAGTAGCCATGAAATTTCATCCGGATAAAAACCCCGGTGATTCTGCTGCTGAAGAAAAATTCAAGGCAGCTGCTGAAGCATATTCCATTCTCAGTGATGAACAAAAGCGTGCTCGGTACGACCAATTTGGTCACAGTGCTTATACCCAGTCCGGCGGGGGAGGCGGTGGCTTTCAGCATATGGATATGAATGATATTTTTGATCATTTCGGAGATATTTTCAGTTCATCCGGATTTGGCAGTTTTTTCGGTGGTGGAGGGCGAGGAAGAGGGGCGCAAAGTTTGCGCGGGTCTGATTTGAAAATAAATATTGTACTCACAATGGAAGAAATCTACCAAGGCACTGAAAAAACGGTAAAAATTAAACGTTTTGAACCCTGTAAAAATTGCCAGGGCAATGGTTCAGCGCCAGGGTCAAATCCCGTTAACTGTCCCTCATGTCAGGGGTCTGGTGAAATTCGTCAGGTTCAGCAATCATTCCTTGGGCAAGTTGTGAATATACAACCCTGTAACCATTGTAAGGGCAAGGGTCAGGTGGTGTCTAATCCATGTTCAAAGTGCCGTGGGCAGGGCAGGGAGAAAAATGCTGCCACCATAAAGTTAGAAATTCCTGCGGGAGTATCTTCAGGGAATTATATGACGCAGCAAGGAGAGGGAAATCATCCCGGTGAAGGTGGATCTCCGGGGGACCTCATTATACAATTTACTGAAAAGGAGCATACTCTTTTTGCCCGAGAAGGAAGTGATATTTTTCTGGAAAGCTGGATTCAATATCCCCATGCAGTTTTTGGAACCACCATTGAAGTGCCTACCCTATCTGGTAAAGTAAAACTGAAAATACCGGCAGGGATAAAGTCTGGCCAAGTTCTGCGGCTTCGTGGAAAAGGGATGCAGGAATTGAACCGGAATCATTATGGAGACCAGTTGGTACGGGTTAACATTGAGACTCCAAAAAAGGTATCGAAAAGGGCAAAATCTCTCATGGAGGAATTATCGCAGGAACTGAGTAACGATGTAAACTTTGAGAAATTACGTTAATGAAAATATTCACCACTCAGGAAAGAACAGTAGTTATTATACTTGCATCCCTGTTTATGTTGGGCATGGCGGTGAAAGTAACAAAGGAGCATTATAATACAGGCACAGATCAAATTACCCTTATTGGTAGCAATGCAGATGTAGTAAATTTTTATGCGGGACTGGATGAGGATGATATTGAATCTGCTGGTAAGGTTGATATTAATAGTGCAGGAATTGATGAGCTTAAATCACTCCCGGGAATCGGAGAAAAGACTGCTGAAAAAATAATTAATAAACGTAATGAATTAGGTGAGTTTAATACCTTGGAGGATTTAATGTTGGTGTCTGGAATCGGCAGCAAAACCTTTAAAAAATTATTATCCTATATTCAAATAAATTAATCAGGAAGAATAAATATGCATGATCAAAATTATGAAAGAAAAATAAGTATTCTGGACTGGGGGATTATACTTTCCGCACTTCTTTTATTACTTACAGTTTATCTGCCCCAATCTATTTGGAAGGAAGAGGTTAAATTCCGAAATTTGGGTCGACATAGAATGACCTCAATTGCAAATACAGAAGAATTTTATTTTGAAATGACAGGAGCCTATACTTCCAATGGAGAGCATCTGTTTGAATTGGTAGAAGCTGCCATGGATTCTCTCATTGCAGATAGTTTATTTACCGATGAGCAAATTATTAATTTAAATGGAAATCCTTATCCTGTTAAGTTGGAAAGGGGGTTTGAGATCAGAGTGGATACTACTTTCAGTTCTGCTACCGATTTGTATTTTTCCTATGAGGATACCATTTACACCGTGGGGTTAAATAACCCTGAATCTGGAAATATTGATACTATGTTTGTAAATGTTAAGGATTTACGCCACTATAAAGCAGATGAACATTTCAGAGAAATCTATGAAACTGATATTGTAACACGCTCTGAAATTAGAACGGATTATCTTAGGAAAAAATATCATTTGAATACAAATATGCTCAACTGTCCTTTAACCAATGATCCCTATATTTTTGAAATTGATACTACAGGAGATGAAGATATCTTTACCGTAACATCACCTTTACATCTATTAGAAGAGCCTTATACTGAATCTCGTTTTGGTGTTTTTACTTTTGAAGCTGGAGACCACGGTTTTATTAAGGGAACACAAAAAAGTTGGGCAGAATAGGAAAAAACTGAATGTTGGCAATTTCTCAATCTGGTGAAAACTACTATTACCTGAACTGGGTTCCATCCGAGGTAGGCCCTATGGTGACCCAGTATGGTTCTATTAAAAAAGAGTTGAAAAATCCTGATAAAATTGATGAGCATTATTATGAAGTTCTAGAGGAGATATTTTCCAATGTTAAAAATGGCAACCCCATTTGTACATTCAGCCTAGATAGTAGAAACGTATTATTTTCTACTTGTTATGCAGCAAATAATAGTGAGGAAATGATAAATTGGCATTTAAAGCAAAGTAGAGATGAAACGTTAAATAAAATAATAGATTACTACCATTATTCTTTTAATCCAAAATTAGGTAGAGTTTTAAATATTGGGATTCCCAAAACTATTCGCCAATCTTTCAATAAAAATATGAGTCTTTTAAAATCAAAGATGAATGGACTCAGTGTTGGGATTTTTTCTGCAGAAGTTGGTGCTCGCCAATGGATGCATGCCCATAAACATGAGAGCTATCTCATCTGGAAAATTGGGAAGAAAAAAAATGATGAATTGCTTTATATTAATAATGAGAAATTGACAACCTATTTTTCGTTCCATCGATCAGAGAAAAAAAGTAAAATGAATTGGCAATTTGGAGATAAGGATATTGCTGGAAATATTTGTCAGGATATCATTAATGTTCAGAATAACAATTCTAAAAAGTTCACATCTGTTCAGCAGGTATACTTTTACACCACTGATGGGAATATGAAAGATGTTAAGTTCTTTCATAAATTGGAAATTCAGAATCTCACTTTATTAAATCCTTTATTAGTTTTGGAAACTGCTGAAGATGAAAAAGTACATGAATATAATACTTTGGCACTTGCAGAAACGGGAAATTCATTTGGTGGTATAGATGTTTAACCCAAACTTTATTGCTGAACCGGGAATTCAAAAAGAGACATCAGATGCAAGTTGGTCTTACCTGCAAAAAAAAGTAGAAGTCATATCAGAAGAGCCTGTAAAAAAAACCGTTGAAAAAAATAAAAATACAAAGGCTAAATTGGCAATTTATGCTTGGGCTGTGAGTGTAATAATTATAATTGCCAGTACTGGTATATTTATGAATCCTGAGCCTAAAATTTCTCCGGATATGGTTTTAAATCAGGTAGTTGATTTAATAATTGAAAGTGGATATTTTAAAGATTTAAAGTTGTCAGAGGCTCATTTTAATTCTGATTATGTAAAAGTTACTATTGCAGCTGAAGAATTGAGTTCACTACAAAATTTTACATTGGGGTATCGAATAGAAGATAACATCCCTTATGAAATTTTCAGGAAAGATGAAATTAATTATGTAAGTTTAAATTTCCCCTGGGAAGGAAATAAAAAAGGAGGGAGTATCGAAACATTGAAATCCCTCGCTACAAAGACAGTATTTTCAAACAAAATATCCATTAATTCTTCCGGGAATAATTTTGAATTGTACGGACGGTCATCTGACATAATCTCCTATTTACTTCAAATGGCTGACAATGGATTAATACAAAAATTTATGCTATCGGTGTACCATTTAGAATCGGGAGAATTTTATCTAAAAGTACAAACAAATCAGGTATGACTTCTGTTATTGCAGGAAAGTACAAAGGTAGAAAATTGTTTGATGTGAAAAATCTTCATGTTAGGCCCACCCAGGCAAAAGTAAGAAAATCTATTTTTCAGATATTAGAACCTTTTGATGGTTTAGAAGTGTTGGATCTTTATGCAGGGGTTGGTACACTGGGGATTGAAGCAATGAGCAGGGGGGCTTCTCGGGTTGTATTTGTTGAAAAAAATCGGCGTGTGTTTAAGGTACTACAAAAAAATATAGAATTATTTGAGTCTGAAAATTCAAAAATAATTTTGATGGATGTGCAAAAATATTTAGTTCAGGTAAAAAACCAACAATTTGATATTGTATTGGCAGACCCACCTTACTCAGAAGTGAGTTTTTCAAGTGTGAAAGACAAGGCGGAGCAATTCCTGAAACCCGGCGGAATCTTTTGCATGGAAATGAAAAAAGAGTCAATTGATGAGACCAATGTTCGGGTGAAACATTATGGCAGTACTCAGGTGGTTTTTTGGAAATCTGCCGCATGAAAATAGCAATTTATCCCGGATCGTTTGATCCTATAACCAACGGGCATTTAGATATTATTGAGAGAGCCGTCCACTTATTTGATAAAGTTATTGTAACCGTTGCCCGAAATACAGAAAAAAATTCCCCCTTGTTTTCCCATGAAGAACGTATATCTTTAATTGCCAAAGCCGTATCAGAGCTAGAAAATATTGAAGTAGATTCTTTTGAAGGGCTTATGGTTGATCATGCGGTCGAACATGGAGCCGTAGCCGCAATTCGTGGGCTGAGAGCATTATCAGATTTTGAATTTGAATTTAAAATGGCGTTAATGAATAGAAATCTTAATGAGGATATCAGCACTTTATTTCTTATGCCCCATGCCAAATATACGCATGTGAGCTCTGCAATGGTTCGAGAGGCTGCATCGCTGGGTGGGAATGTGAGTGATTATGTTCCGGCTCATGTAGATAAAGCCTTGAAATATAAATACAAAAATGTATAAATACCGAGATAGAATAATTAATTTGGGGAAAGAAGCCGGAGCCAAAATTGTTCTGCCTGAAATTAGTAATGCCCGAATTGAAGACGCGACAAAAGAATTAACCTCAATGGGATTTAATATTTTACAGATAGAAGATTTTCAGGAAAATGTTGATCTTTATTTGGACTATCTCAATACTTTGCCATTTACCAATAATTGGCCAGCAGACGATCTCCGGAAATTTATAAATGACCCTTTGCATTTTGCAATGGCAATGGTGGCATGTGATGATGCCGATTGTTTGGTTGCAGGAGCCGTTACCTCCAGTAGTGAAGTCATCAGATCAGCAATTCGAATGATTGGAATTCGTCCCACATCCAATAATGTATCCAGTGTCTTTTTCATGTTATCTCCTGAAGGAGATGATGCATTTACCTTTGGAGATTGTGCCGTTATCCCTGAACCGGATAGTAAACAATTGGCTGCAATAGGAGCTGAATCTGCAGAGTTCCATCACTTTCTTACTGGTGAAGAACCGGTCGTTGCATTTTTATCATTTTCAACTAAAGGTAGTGCCAGTCATTACCGAGTGGACAGAGTGAGAGATGCTGTAGAAATATTTGGAAAAAAATATCCACAAATCATTCATGATGGAGAAGTACAGTTTGATGCAGCAATTATCCCGGAAGTGAATAAATCGAAAATAGAAAATTCCCCAATCAATGGTGGGGCGAACGTGCTCATTTTTCCCAATTTAGATGCGGGGAATATCGCTTATAAAATTACTCAACGATTGGGAGGTTATGCTGCCTGGGGCCCCTTATTACAAGGCTTGAATAAACCCGTACATGATTTGTCTCGGGGATGTTCTGTAGATGACATTATTAATGTGTCGGCAATTGCGGCGCTTCAAAAGAATATGTATGCCAACGTATAATTATTATTGTAGTGAGTGTGATGCCCATTTTTCCTATTTTCAGAAAATGAGTGAAATTGCCAAATCCAATTGTGAGAAATGTGAAGGCAAAATTAATAGGGTCATTACGGGAGGGACGGGATTAATTTTTAAAGGGTCAGGGTTTTACTTAACGGATTATAAAAATGATACCAAATCAAAAGTTGATGTAACTGAGTCGAATAATTCAGCAAAAAGTGGATCAACAAAGGAAGGTAATTCAGAATCAAAAAGTAGTGGTTCAGAGAAAAAATCAACAGCAAAGAAAGAGAAAAAAAATGAATAAAGTACAGGTACCATCAATGGGACAAAAAATTACAATGGATGGAAAAAAGCTTATTGTTCCGGATAATCCTATTATTCCTTTTATTGAAGGGGATGGAATTGGACCTGATATTTGGGCATCTGCAGTTCGTGTTCTGGATGCTGCCGTAGAAAAGGCATATGGAGGCAAAAAGAAAATCCATTGGATGGAAGTATATGCAGGTGAAAAATCAAATGACGTGTATGGACCGGATACATGGCTTCCTCAGGAAACTTTGGATTTCATCAATGAGTATCTTGTAGCAATTAAGGGGCCTCTTACCACTCCAGTTGGCGGTGGAATTCGATCTATCAATGTAGCACTTAGGCAGGAACTAGATTTATATGTATGTCTCCGTCCGGTTCGCTGGTATCAAGGTGTGCCATCTCCGGTTAAAGATCCATCACGAATTGACATGGCAATTTTCCGTGAAAATACGGAAGATATTTATGCCGGTATTGAATTTGAGGCAGGGTCTGAAGATGTTACGCGGTTTTTGGATCTCATGAAAAATCATTTTTCTGATAGATTTGGGAAAATCCGTTTTCCTAAAACAACAGGGATTGGAATAAAACCAGTGTCAAAAGAGGGTACTCAAAGACTGGTTTATGATGCCATCGAATATGCAATCCGTTTAAAACGGAAAACAGTAACCTTGGTACACAAAGGCAATATTATGAAGTTCACCGAAGGTGGATTCAAGACGTGGGGGTACGAAATTGCAGAGTCTAAATTTGGTGATGAAACCTTCACTTGGGCAGAGTATGACCGCATCATGGAAAAAGATGGAAAAGATGTTGCAAATGCAGCACAAGATAAAGCGGTTTCTGAAGGGAAAATTATTGTAAAGGATGTGATTGCAGATGCATTTCTCCAACAAATCTTGACTCGACCATCTGAATATGATGTTATCGCTACCATGAATTTAAATGGTGATTATATTTCTGACGCACTGGCAGCTCAAGTAGGCGGAATTGGAATATCTCCCGGTGGGAATATCAATTTTATAACTGGAAAGGCAATTTTTGAAGCCACGCATGGCACGGCTCCTAAATATGAGGGCATGGATAAGGTGAATCCGGGATCGGTAATATTATCAGGGGAAATGATGCTCCGTTATTTGAATTGGCAGGAAGCAGCAGATAAAGTTGTTGAATCCATGAATAGAACTATCAGTGATAAAACAGTCACCTACGATTTTGAACGTCTCATGGAAGGAGCCACATTACTCAAATGTTCTGAGTTTGGAGATGCCCTTATTCAGAATATGTAGAGAACAGAATTAATACCCATTCTACTATTTAAATGAAATTTATCGACCATACAACCCTTGCGGTGAAGGCCGGAAGCGGAGGCATGGGATGCATTGCCT
>CAJWYZ010000070.1 GCA_913049525.1 uncultured Fidelibacterota bacterium
CAGCATACCCATTGACATCATCATTCAACCCAAAACCAAGTATCTTTTCAAAATCATTTATTTTATCTTTGGCTGAAGTATATTCTGCCCATATTGTATCATTTTGGATAGCTCCTTCTATGAATTCTGGAGCTTCATTTATAATACCATCTCCATTTATATCTACACATTCATTTTCATAGCAATAATCCACCCCATTCCAATCAGTATAACTATATAAACTCAGACTATCTGGAATATTGCTAATATTTCTTAATAGAAGGGTATCTGAATAGGTTTGATCGATTGTCATTGATAGGCCATACTCTCCACTGAGTACGGTTTTATCATGATTAAAGTGAAACGAAAAGTCACCTGCAGCAGCTATATTCCCTTCATAAGTATAACCATCATGAAATATGGAATATGGAGTTAGGGTTTCATCTCGAACATCCCATGATCTTATAGCTGAAATTCCAAATTTTGCATGTTCAAAAAAATCTTTGGAAGTACGAAATCCCTGAAGCTGCCTAATTGGGAATCCTTTTTCATAAATTATTGGAGTTTTACATTGTTGGAGGCATTCTTCAACATCTGTAAATATATTGCGTTCATCTAGTGGTTTTACTATATCTTTATTATCGTCATCATAATAATCATCAACACCCGTCATCATATTTTTAGTAGAATAAAGAACCACTTCTTCACATTCCACACCTGTCCAAATCGCATAGGCTTTGCCTAAATCACTGTCAAAAGGCTCTAATCCATACAAAACAGGGTTAACAGCTTCGCACTCATCATTTGATACGAGGGAATAATCGGAATCTAGATCATCGGTCCAATCCGAGTATGAAATTTGACTAAAACCATGACTAACCCAATGTTTAGTTTCCCCGCTGACAAAAGATGTTTCCCATGTACCCCATTTTAATTTAGTACTGCTACCTCTAACTCGAGTACCTTTCAGGCTAAATTCAGAGAATTCTGGAGAATTATCACCATAGTGAAAATCAATATATGGGGAGTTCATTTTAATTTTCACCCTACTGGATGGTTGGCGATGAGTTGCTTCTTCCCGAGCATCCGCATCATATATATGGGTATTCATCAATCCAGATAGATTAAATTTATATTCACCTAATTGAAATTTAACTGACGAATTAATTTTATGAGTATCAATGGGACGATTTGGAGATGGATCATAATCTGTATTCCACCCTAAATTCCCTTTAAATTTAATCGCATCCTTCCAAGAAGTTTCCTTTATTTCTGATTCATCTATAATTTTTTCATGCATAAAAAATGAAAACTCTTTAAATAGAATTTCACCTGCATTATTTTTTGTTTCATACCTTATAATATGATACCCGGGCTTAAATGGATCCTGCGGTATGTAAGTAATCATATCTGGAGAATTAAAAGAAGAAACTTTATCCCCATCAATAAGTAGTTTTGTACTTTCCAAAATAACAATATTTTCTGAATCATAAACTGATATTACGACAATAGGAACACCTTCTTCTTGGGTTACCTCAAAAAAGGGAGCCAACATCCCAATTTCCAAATAATATGGGAGGTTATCTTCTAATTCTTCAGGGGCTTGAGATCCATCAACTAGCCTGGGTATTTCTTCTTTTGGTTTACCTTTTTCTTGCTTGATAGGATAAATCGGGAGTACCATTGGCATGTCTTCGCCACCACTGGGCAAGGTGGCGCCATTATCATATTTATCCTTCGCCCAAAAATAATACTGAATAACACCGGACTCAACCTCATCCAAAGGTATTTCAACATTATAAATAACCGGTTGATATGAAACGCGCATTTCCTGTTTACTAAACTCATTGGCATCATCAAATCTGTAATAAAATGCCACTTCCTCAATTTCATTTCTGTCAGTAACAATAATTTCTAATTCAATTGGGGAGCGGGCATAAAAATCCTCAATAGGATCAAGGTAAACAAAATGGGGGGGGAGACCGTCATCTTGACCAATCAATATTCCGATAGGAAGAAGACATATGAGCCATCTAACCATAAGTAATTTTATCCGATTAATAGAATTATCGTGGTTTAACTTTAATTGTAACAGTAACGGTGCCATCTCCGTTATTTTGAATAATTGGTTCGCCATCAAACTCAAGCTCACCGGTTTCCAACTTTTGTAATACATCACTTACACTTCCTGATCCTCCTGTGATATTAGATTTTAAAAGTTGCTTATCCTGAATTATTTTGGTTAATTTAGCATTTCCCTTGTTACTTACAATACTTGCCAATTTCCCTTTGGATGCACGTTTTTGAGCTTTAGATTGATAATATTCAAACCCAATAATTTTTGACTCAGCATCAGCAGCAGTTACAATTAATTTCGGTTTGCTCTGAAGAGAGGATTTAACTTGAACAACTCCTCTCCCCCCATTAATATTTACATCAACGGAGCTTGACCAACTAGACCCATTTGTAGAAACCAATAACTCACTGTTTTGTGAATCCACTGTTACAGTACCGGAAAAGGATTTTTTAAAAACCTTACTTTTTGCATTTATAATCTGAATGCTAACTTTAATTATTTTTCCAGTTGGTTGTTTTCCAACTACATCAGGTTTTAATTTGAATGCCACCCCAGGATCGGTTTTATCCTGCCAGCTTGGTAAATCTTCTTTACTAATACTTTTTTTTGTAGGTCCAGAACCTTCAGATGCAGATGCAGCCTCCATAGCATTTGCAATCAGTTCTCCTAATTCATTACTAAATGAAACTTCCCCAGACATGACAGTAAGGATAGATTCTCCACTGTCCTCATCAAATTCTAAATCAAATTCTGTCCCTTTTACTGATGCTACTGCCGTAGGTGTTGTTATGGTAAACTCCCCCCCAGCGCCCTGATCAGCAACATTACTCCATGCTTGACCCTTTGACATTTCTAAATTTGTTTTGAGGTCTTTGGCAGTCATTCTATAACTGCTTATTTTTACTTCAGTCTGTTGTTGAATTTTTATATTTGAGCCATCCAGAAAAACAATAGCAACAAAAACACCATCTTTTGTTTTTAACCATTCTCCACTTTTTAACATTTGCCCTTTATATGCCGGAATATATTTTCTCGAACCTACTGGTTTGACCATCACAAGGCCTTTCATAGTAGATATAGCTGCCACTACTTTTGCATTAGCTGAAAATGCTAACGAAAAGCAAATAAATAAACATAACATTCTACTAAATATTTTATTATTCATTATTAATCACCAAACATAAATTCAATTTCTAAAGAGCCGTCTGGCGTATTAAACGAACCCACATTACTGGCATCACCAATTGATGCTCCATTTTCATCTTTTGCAATAACTTGCCAATATAAAGTAATACCATTCCCAAGAGGAGGATCAGAAGAAGAATACTGGGAAAATACTTCAGAGGCATCGGTAGAATAAATAACAGTAGAAATACTTGCATCAGATGCAAGTGTTAAAGTGTAAGATGATGCACCACTAATTGGTTGCCAAGAGAAATAGGGTAACAGACCTTCTGAAGTTTCTTCTAATGGTCCTTCTAATTCAACTTTATTTTCACCAGATAAATCAAAGCTAAATGGTGCACTAAAATCTCCCAATGAAGATTCTTCGCCCAATGCACGAACACGCCAAAAATATGACTGTCCATAATTTAATGGCTCTGTACCAGATTTGGGATATTCTGTACTATTTTTAATAATTTCAGAAGATGACCACATGATTTCAGAAAAATCTTCTGCATTACTTACTTGAATCTCGTATTTTGCAGCACCTTCTATTAATCCCCATTTAAAGGTTGGATTACTAGTAGTAGCAACCTCGCCATTACCGGGAAGTTCTAATTCCACAATAAATGCCACACTAATACTGAAACTACGGGAGTCTGTCCAATCACCAATGGGACTTCCCTCATTATTTAAAGGAATTATCTGCCAATAATAAGGGATGTTATAACTTAATGGTGGTTCACCTGGGTATTCAAAATTAGTTGCACCGATTTGAAAAGACCAACTTGTGGAAAAATCTGACTTATCTGAAAACCGAATTGAGAAAGCCGATATCCCCTCTCCAGCTTCCCAAGAAAATGTAGGATTTGATACTGATACAACTGCGTCATCATCCAGTTTTTGAATGGTTAATTCAGCCGATGAAGGAGTTACAAAACTTCCAGTGTTACTAATAATTACAGCTGTTTCCGTTGCTCCTTCCACCTGCCAAAAATAAGTAGTAGAATTATTAAGTCTATTCTCATCCGAAATTGTAATTTCGTTTCCAGAAATTATATTATTTATAACTAAATTCTCAAATTCAGGATCGGTACTTACTCGCAAACTATAAGAAGTTGTTCCCAATAGGGCCCCCCATTTTAAATGGGGACTTAGATTGCTTACTTGCTCATCTCCAATAGGAGAAATAAGTGAAATATTATCGGTAGAAGGCATTAGAATCAATGCAACGGTTGACGGTCCTGCTAAACTTTCCCCATTTTCATCTAAACCATCAACTGTCCAATAATATTTAGTACTAGATAATAAAACTCCATCTCCGATTGGAAAGGAATTACCATCTGCTTTCTCGCTTATAATTATAGTACCCATTTCTGCATCCGTGCCTACATTTATTAAATATGAGGTAATTTTATCATTCGCTTCCCATTGAAGTGTGGGTGAAAGCGTTTCAATACCTCCATCAGGATTTAACCCTAATACGGGATAAACTGATTTTGTTGAAAAAGATTCTATAGATGATAGACTGAGTACATTCTCATTCTCATCTAAAGACACTACCATCCAATAATAGGTAGTTGCAAATTCTAACAATGTAGCAGGTTCAGGATAGGTAGCAGATGTGTTACTTGTATTTTCCTGCCAGAGAATATTTTCCAAACCACCATCATTGGAAACCCTAATTTGATATCCTGTTGCCATTTCGATACCACTCCAGGAAAATTCAGGTGTTAGAGGAGTTTCCTCCGAAAAAGCATTTAATGTGGGAGCAGGTACAGATTCTGTTAGATAAAAGGAAATTTGACTAGGGTTTCCAAAAGAATTACCTTCTGCATCTAATCCTGATACTCTCCAATAATATCCCTTGCTATATTCAAGCTCATCCATATTTATTGGATAAGAATTCCCTTGAATGTTTTCAGTTAATTCTAATGTACTAAAATCTTCTATTAAACTTACCTCTAGTAAATATTCGTTTGCCGAAGGGACTGTGGAGTCCCAGCTAAACGCTTCCCCCAATATAGGTGGTGTAATATTTGGAATAAAAAATCCAACGATAGAAGAAAGTATGCCGTGAATATTGTCTTCATCTAACCCTTGGGCAGTAACATAATAAGATTTTCCATATTCCAGTTGAGGACCATCACTTGGGTAATCAGCACTTATTGAGTTAGATAAATTAAACTGTAATATTTCTGCAGACATATCCGATTCCGTTGAAATGGTTATTTGATATCCGGATGATCCAGAAATTTCATTAATAATCTCAAAATGGGGATTAATACTACCCTCTGGTAAGCTTACTGAAATTGCTGTTTGTTCATTCATACCCGGTTTGCTTTCAACATTGATCATTTGTACTTCCGAAGCTCTGCCAATGATGTCACCATCACTTGAGATTGCTACAACCTGTGTGTAATATGTATTCCCCCAATCTACATAATCGGAAGCAAACAATTGTTGAGATTCACTTGAGGAAATAAGAACTTCAGATGGATTGGACATATCTTCACTTTGAGATATGAGGATTAAATATTCTGCGGCTTCTTCTAAACCAGCTAGTATCGATACCAATATTTCTGGCTCATCATTATCAGTAAGCTCACAACTTATTTCACATTGTTCTGTACTTTCTGGTTCTTCCGGAATTGGAAATGATAACATAGTACTTGGGGGGCCGAAATCTTCCCCATCTTTCATTGGTTGAACCTGAATATAGTAGATTGTACCATATTGGAGCGTTTCTATACCATCAGAATATACAAATGGAAAGTTTTTGACACCTGAAATTTCTCCAATAATTGTACTTCCATCTGCATCACCATAAATAAAAATTGTATATTCTATTCCTTCTGAGGTTTCAATGGTAATTATTGGAATTCGTGGATCACTATTGGATGTAGATAATTCTTCACCCATCACCGGAAAATCTAATGCGGTAAATTGATAGACCATTGAATAAGAAGATGGTAAGCCATAATTATTATTTATATCCTTTGGCACAATCTTCCAGTAATATGATTTTTCATTTTCAAGGGGAAAATCGCCATTTTCAGGATAATCAATGAATTTACTACCGGTAATATTCATTCTTATTTTTGGATTTTCTACATCAGGGTCATCAATATCGGAAAGCCAAAACTCATATGATGGTACTGATTGAGGACCATCCCATGTAAATTTTTGATTTAATGGAATATTTGTTCCACCATCAGAAGGTACAAGATCATATATTGGCATAACCCTAAAATTTCCCATAACTTCATAGTCTTCAATATCACCCAAAATATTTCCACTCCCATCAAACATCAATAATTTCCAATAATAAATCATATTGGGGAAAAGTCCATTTTCTATATTCTGAGATGGATATTGCCAAGGCAATGTTGTAATTGCTTGTTCCCGATTATAAACTTCTACTTGCTCAACATATTCATCATTTTCATCACCAATTAATAACTCATAATGTGAAATATTTTCTGGTGCATCGATGTTAAAGTATGGTCGGGTAGATACGGTAATTTCCCCAAGTGTTGGAGAAATTAATTCAATGTCTTGAATAGTAAAAGTCTCAATTTCACTCCATTGAGTATTTCCTGTAAAAGAATGAATGCGAATTCGCCATTTATAACTTTTTCCGGGGATTAATCCTGGTGCATCAGATGGATATTGGAAAGGTGAATTAATAAAATTATCTCCCCAGCTTTCTGAAAATTCCTCATTTTCTATGGGTGAAATTTGAATATCAAAGCCATCCTCTGCACATCCTACATCATCCCAGTCAAATAATGGCAATACATCATTAAGTTCCTCATTGTCAGCTGGCGAAACTAATTCTGGAATCTCACCCCAGGTAAATGTTCTAACTACAGATTTTTTCCAGTTAGGCCAACCCCAAATACCTTGATTCCCAGAACTTGATTCAAAACCATCAATAACTTCTCTGGCATCTATTCGCCATGCGTAATCGAAACCACATTTGAGCTGATCCATCCCATTTTCAGAAATTAATGTTAGATACCAGAAATTAAGCGATTTAGAATAACCTGATTCAGTAAAGGGTGACGTATTACTTGGTAATGGACCCCAATCCGAATCATAATAATATCCTTGCTCAATTGCATCTTCGGGTGAATCTGCATCCTCTGGAATTATCACTGATATAATTAATCTAAACTCAACTTTAACACCCTCCCTGAATCCAGGAGTATACCACTGAAAATAAAAATCTTCCCCATCGGGAAAAACTTCACCATC
>CAJWYZ010000071.1 GCA_913049525.1 uncultured Fidelibacterota bacterium
AAAAATTATAGTTTATGATATAAAAGGGAGACAGATCGCAACATTGATGAATTCCTTCCAGTTTGCAGGGTATTACTCCTTAATCTGGGATGCGTCTGATAGCCCGAGTGGGGTTTATTTTATTGATATGACCAGTGATGGATTTAAACAAACCAGGCAGGTTGTTTTAATGAAGTAAATCTAGAATGATTAATTGAAATTAAATAGCCCGGCATTTCCGGGCTATTTTTTTATGATTCTTCTTTCAGGGTTTCCACAAATTGAGATACGGTTGCCTTAGCATCTCCAAAAACCATATAATTATTTTCATAACCAAATAGTTCATTGCTAATACCTGCAAACCCAGGATTCATAGATCGTTTTAAAACAAAAGTGGTTTTGGCGTAGTCTACATTCAGGATGGGCATGCCATAGATGGGGCTACTCTCATCATGGCGAGCGGCAGGGTTTACCACATCATTTGCTCCAATGATAAGTGCCACATCAGCACCAGGGAAATCATCATTAATTTCATCCATGTCAAACAATTTATCATAAGAAATATTGGCTTCTGCTAGGAGTACATTCATATGCCCCGGCATGCGCCCGGCAACGGGGTGGACTGCGAACTTCACATCGACACCTTCCCTTTCAAGCTCATCCGCCAGTTTTCTCACTTCATGCTGAGCCTGGGCTACGGCCATTCCATATCCAGGAACAATGATGACAGATTCTGCAGACTGCATGGTATAGGCAGCATTGTCAGCACTCATTTCTTTAATAGTAATTTCCTCACCAGATTGAGGACCAGTTTTCGTGGCATCTACTTTTCCAAAGGCACTAAATAGAACATTGGTTAGTGATCGGTTCATGCCTTTACACATGATGTTGGTAAGGAATATTCCGGAGGCACCCACTAAGGCACCACTCACTATGAGAGCTTGGTTCCCAAGTACGAATCCCGTAGCAGCAGCGGCGATACCCGAGTAAGAATTAAGTAGGGATATGACAACCGGCATATCGGCACCACCAATAGGGATGACAGAAAGTACACCCAGCAATAATCCAACACCCAAAATAACATAGAATGCAGTCATGTTTTCAGGATTCACAACAAAGAAATATGCAGCTATTACAACTCCCAATAAAATCAATAAATTGATGATATTCTGTCCTGGATAGGTAATGGGTTGCCCACTTATTTTACCCTGTAATTTTCCCCAGGCGATAAAACTACCAGTAAAAGTTAAAGACCCAATAATGACGGAAAGTACAATGGTTATCATAGTGGTGGTGAGGTCACTGTTATTCTTGGTCAATTCAGCTAAATAAATTTCTTTGCCATTCAAATATTTAAATAATTCAGCTGATGCAACCAATGCCGAAGCACCACCACCAAATCCATTAAATATAGCCACCATTTCAGGCATGGAAGTCATGGCAACCCTGATTGCTGAAACTGCACCAATAATGGTACCCAATAATACTCCGCCCAGAACCCATTCCAATGGTATGGCATCCATTTTAAACAGGGTAGCAATGATAGCGATGAGCATACCAATTGCTGAAAGAAAATTTCCCTGCCGTGCTGTATTTACTTTTCCAAGCCGTTTAATGCCTAAAATGAAAAGAATGGCGGAAACGATATAGGAAATCAATATGAAATTGGAATTCATTATTTGCTTCCTTTCTTTTTGAACATTTTAAGCATTCTATCGGTAACAAGATATCCCCCTACCACATTAATTGTACCAAACACGATAGCGCAAAATCCAAGAATTGCCAATAACTTATCGTTACCACTGGCACCAACGGCAAGTAATGCGCCTACAATGGTTATGCCTGAAATTGCATTTGAACCGGACATGAGCGGCGTATGTAGCTGTGGAGGTATTTTCCCAATGAGTTCAGCACCGGCAAAGGTGGCTAAGACGGCAATAAAAATCAGGCCAATGAGTTGTTCCATTATGAATTCCCTTCAATTATATTTTTAGTCATTTCGTGAGTGATATTGCCTTCATGAGTTACCAAACATCCTTTAATAATCTCATTTTCTAGGTCAAATGATAGTTTGCTGTCTTTAATAATATCCGTTAAGAGCTTAGAAATATTTTTCGATAGCATTTGACTGGCATGAACGGGAACCTGAGCAGGGAGGTTTAACCTGCCATCAATTGTAACCCCATTATGTTGAATTATCTCTCCGGGTTGGGTCAGTTCACAGTTGCCACCATTTTCTGCAGCCAAATCAATGATGACGGAGCCGGGCTGCATATCATTTACCATATAATTCTTGATGAGAATGGGTGCTGGTCTTCCAAAAATTAAGGCAGTAGTAATAATAGCATCTACTCGTTTGGCGGCATCGTGGAGCAGTTCCATTTCTTTACGGATAAATTCGTCATTCATTTCAACGGCATACCCGCTGTCGGTTTCAGCTGAATCATCCAAATCCATATATAGGAATTTTGCTCCTAATGATTCAACCTGTTCTCTTGCTGCAGGACGCACATCAAATGCTTCTACTTTTGCTCCCAATCTTCCTGCAGTGGCAATGGCTTGGAGGCCAGCCACCCCTGCCCCAATAACCAAAACAGTTGCCGGTTTAATGGTTCCGGCGGGGGTCATGAGCATGGGGAAAAACTTACCCATGTGAGAAGCAGCATTCAGTACGGATCGATATCCTCCCACAGTTGCCTGAGAGCTTAAAACATCCATGGACTGAGCATAGGTACTTCTGGGAATTAGTTCCAGACAATAGGATGAAATATTATTAGTGGCTAATTGTTTAATCAAAGCATGATTTGTAAATGGAGCCAATAGTGAAATGAGTGAGGTTCCTTCGTTTAGCTTGGATAACTCTTCTTCAGTAGGGGGATTAATTCGGATAATCAGATCAGAATCAGAATAAACATCTGATACGATTTCAGCGCCGGATTCTGCATAGATTTCATCTGCAATAAATGAACCATTGCCTGCTCCGGATTCAATTTTGAATTTCAAAAAATCTGAAGAGAGCTTCTTAACTTCAGCTGGTAGAATGGCAACACGAGTTTCACCCGTCAACGATTCTTTTGGAATGCCAATAATCATCTGTTGTACTCCTGATTCAAATAATGGATATCTTTATGGAAATGTTTTAATTCAAGCAATAAAATTCAGAGTGAAATTTACGCAGGAAATGGAATTTATTTTTACAAATAAAAGATAAATATATACCAATTTATGTATCCATTCAATTTGTAAATTTCTTATCAAATTCCTGTGCAAATTATGAATAAAAAACTTCAATATGACTTACATGAAATAGGGGATGCTTCAAAGAAGGCTATTGTTGCCATTCATGGTTGGCAGGGAGGCCGCAATAGCATGTTCCCTCTCATAAAATCAATGAACATTAACAATGTTGGCTGGTATTTATTAGAAGCACCATTTCCGGTTCAAAATGGAGAAGGCTTTAGTTGGTCGTATGAAAAATCAAATGGACAATGGGAAATAGATGAACCCAGGCGTTTACTCAATATTTTTTTTAGAGAATTATTTAAAAAGTACGATTCAAGAAAAATATACGTAATGGGATTTTCTCAGGGGGGATTGATTTGTTTTGATTTTGTATTATTTTTACATGAACCATTAGGAGGTGTTTTCCCCATCGCTGGCTTTTTACGTCAGCCTGAATATAATGGTGAAAGATTTCATTATTCTCAGAAAGATACTCCTATATTCATTGGGCATGGAACTGAAGATGACAGGGTGCCTGTAGAGGCATCACAAAATGCGTATAAACAATTATTAGCTCAAGGGGCAAATGCAGAATTACTATTATATAAAGGTAAACATAAAATAGGTGTGGAATTTATGCGAAAATTAAAGGAGAAAATTCAATCATAATGAAACATGATTGGGATGTAATAATCGTGGGATCGGGTTTTGGCGGATCTGTGTCTGCCCTACGCTTAGCTGAAAAGGGTTATAAGGTTTTGGTGATTGAAAAGGGGAAACGCTATCGAACGGAAGATTTCCCCAAAACCAATTGGAATCTGCGTAAATATTTCTGGATGCCCCGCATTTTTTTATATGGCATTCAATGTATTACTTTATTAAAAGATGTATTCATTCTTCATGGTGCCGGAGTAGGTGGCGGTAGTTTGGTGTATGCCAACACCTTATTGGTTCCACCAGATAAAGCCTTTAGCAGTGGTAATTGGCCAGGCTCAAATTGGAAGGAAAAACTGACCCCATTTTATGAAAAAGCCAAACAAATGTTGGGTGCAACGCCTGCAAAATATCAAGGAGAAACGGATAAACTTTTGAGCGATTGTGCTCATATCATGGGGAAGGGGGATACTTTCCACAGCGTTGATGTGGGAGTATATTTTGGTGAAAGTGGAAAAAAAGATGCTGACCCCTATTTTGATGGTAAAGGGCCGGATCGAATGGGTTGTACACTCTGCGGTGGTTGTATGGTGGGTTGTCGGTATAATGCTAAGAATACATTGGATAAAAACTACCTCTACCTTGCGGAACAATTAGGAATAACTATTTTACCTGAACAAGAGGTGCAAGATGTTCTCCCCTTAGAGGATGGCGGATATCAGGTGACCATTCGCAAAACAACCGGAATTAATCGCCCCATTCAAAAGCTTCAATCAAAAAAAGTTATATTATCTGGGGGAGTTATGGGAACGGTCAAACTACTTTTGAAATGCCGAGATAATGGTAGCCTTAATGCACTTTCTAATAAATTAGGAGATTTTGTAAGAACCAATTCGGAAGCGATTCTTGGAGTAAAATTGAATAAGCCACCAGAAGAAGATTTTACTAAAGGCATTGCCATTTCAGCAGGATATTACCCAGATGAAAATACCCACATTGAGACGGTACGCTATGGGCAGGGTCAGTCTGCAATGGCGTTAATGACAACCCTATTACCAGATCGGGGAATTCCCCTTCCAGGGTTTATTCGCTGGGGCATATCTATTGTTAGATCACCTCTACAGTTTATTACCAATATATTTCCTGTAAATTGGGCCAAGAAAACGATTATTCTATTGGTTATGCAACCAGTAAATAATTATTTAAAGTTGAATTACAATTCTCGGTGGTGGCGACTAGGTGGAAAATCTATGAACAGCCACTCGAATACAGGAGAGAAAATTCCTTCCCATATCCCCATTGGAGAAAAAACCGCAGAAATGATTATCCAAAAAACCGGTGGCACCACCATAACGAGTTATATGGATTCTATATTTGGAATCCCCACCACCGCCCATATTTTAGGAGGAGCCATTATAGGAATGAATGCCGACTCTGGAGTGATAGACGGGAATTTTGAAGTCTTTAATTATCCCGGACTATATGTAGTGGATGGATCTTCAATCCCCTCGAATTTAGGAGTGAACCCCAGTTTGACCATTACCGCTTTGGCAGAATATGCAATGAGTCGGATGCCGGAATGCGAGAAGAATTAAAATTGAATACTGCATAACGAATTCCAAATTCCCAGAACACAGGTTTAGCAACTAATCACTAACAGCTTACAACTAAATTTCCCGTAAATTAATCATCTATGAGCGTACGCATTTCAAATAATACATTAGAGGTTTTTGATCCTGCAACAGGTGAAGATCTCACACAATTTTCCATGACATCTGTTCAAGAGCTGGATTCTATTCTTCAAACTGCAAAAGCAGGGGCAGAAAAGTATAATTACAGTAGTTTTTTCCGTCGTCAAAAACTAATGACGCAGTTACAAAAGGGGATCACCCGCCGGATGGATGATTTTATTAAAACCATCTGCAGTGAAACAGGCAAGAAGGCAGATGAAGGATTAATGGAAGTTTTCATATCTCTGGAGCATATAAAACAATCTTCACATCATCTCTATGAAGCGTTAGGGAAAAGAAACCGTAGGAGCGGTATTCTAAAAACACGAAAAGCTTGGGTAGAATATGAAGCTATGGGTGTTGCGGGCATTATTTCCCCCTGGAATTATCCCCTCATTCTTACTGTATCTCCAATGGTTGAGGCATTACTTTCAGGCAATTCAGTAGTCCTTAAACCATCAGAACATACTCCCCTCACAACAAAGCTACTTAAAAAAGTCTGGGATGAGTCTACTGAAAGCCCCGAGCTGTTTCAGCCTGTCTATGGTGCAGGAGAAATTGGGAGTGCTCTAGTTGCCTCTCCCTTAACAGATGTGATCTGTTTTACTGGCAGTACAGCAATTGGTCGAAAAATTGCAGAAACCTGCGCTCCACTTTTTAAACCTGTAATTCTTGAACTTGGGGGTAAGGATCCCATGATCATTTTAGAAGATGCTGATATAGACCGTTCAGTAGAGGCGGCTATTTGGGGAGGGCTTAGTAATGCAGGGCAAACCTGTATTTCTGTTGAACGAATTTTTGTTCAGGAGAAAATATACCCTGAAATTGTTGAGAAGTTAAAGGACAAAGTACAAACTCTATCGTCGGGTAAAGGGGACACTCCTGTTGGTGCAATTTCAGTAGATGTGAGTTTAGATAAAATTAGGGATCAGATTAATGATGCAAAAAATAATTCGGATGTATTTGAAGGAAATGCAGATGAAGGTCGATTTATTCCCCCTTGTTTGGTGGTAAATCCGCCATTTGAGGCTAAAATACTGCAAGAAGAGACCTTCGGGCCTGTGATGACAATTCATCCCTTTCAAACGGATAATGATGCCATAGAATTAGCAAATAAGACGGGTTATGGACTCAGTGCTTCAATTTTTGGCAAGAGTAAAAAACGAATAGCCTATATTTCCCGTCGGGTTCACGCTGGTGCGGTGGCGATAAATGATGTGCTCACCCATTATGGAATTGCAGACCTGCCCTTTGGAGGGAAAGGAATAAGCGGAATGGGAAAGGTGCATGGAAAAGAAGGGCTGAGAGCATTTAGCCATCAAAAATCTTATATGACTAATCGGATTTCTTTTAAAGTGGAGTTTTGGTGGTATAAAAGGAGTAAAAAGTTTGCTCAGCTACTACGTAAGTGGATTAAGTGGCAATATTCCTGATAGGAATTTAGAGTGGCAGAAGTATCAGCTGATCAGACTGTTCTTTATCTTTGCGATCGTAGTTTTCTTCACAGATAAGGGTTCCGTCATTATCATAATGTTTCCATGTACCGATGCGGCGCATTTTTTCGTATTGACCAGTTAGGAGAATTTGACCATTGTCCCAATAATAGATAATTTTTCCATGGACAAGCCCGTTCTTATAGTGTTTAACTAATTTTAATCGACCCGTCTTTTGGTTTATTATTCTATGATATCCGTTCTTTTTTAGATTTTTCTGCATTTCTTCTTAGAATTGAATATTCGTTAACTCCTCTTTCACAACGGTAAAAATTACCATATCCTCGATCACCATTAGGTGATGCACGTCACAAAATTCGAATCATGTCCGTCGATAAAGGTGATATTATATAAAAAACTGACACAGATCACGAAAAA
>CAJWYZ010000072.1 GCA_913049525.1 uncultured Fidelibacterota bacterium
TGTAAGCGAAGCTTTCCTAATCCGCTTTCAGCTTTCTTTAAATTAATTGGACTAAGCAAAATATTCCCCAAAAGTAAGTATTTCGGGAAATATAACCTTACTTTCTTAGATGAAAATAAAATTCATAATGTTGATGCTATAAGCGGCTCCTTCATGCTATTTCCTAGATTAATAGTTGATAAAATAGGTACATTTGATGAGTCATTTTTCATGTATGGTGAAGACTTAGACTTCTGCCACCGAATAAAACAATTAGGGTATGCAATCATTTATAACCCTGCTACAAGCATTATTCATTATAAAGGTGAAAGTTCAAAAACTGCACCCTATGACATGATTCAGATATTTTATACGGCTTTACATAGGTTTTATAATAAATATAGCGATTTGTATTCATCATGGAAATATTTTAGTTTTTTGGTTTCCTTGGGGATTTCTATCAGAAAAACTTTAGCCTATTTAAAAGTATACTCAACACGTATTATTTCAGGGGTATTAGATTTTTCATCCATACTATTTAGCTTTACAATAGCCATTTATTTTTGGTATTCTAACTATCATCATGAAATAGTTTCAATTTCCACAGTACAAACTCATTGGCTCTTAATTTTGGACTTTATTCTGTGCTGGGCAATTAGTTCCTATTGGCTTAATCTGTATAAAAAAGATTATCTTTCCTACGGCAGATCACTCATTGTAGTATTAATCACGTTTTTCTTATCAGCAACTTCTACTTATTTTATTTCTGTAATTGCATATTCGAGAGCTGTTTTATTTATCACCTTTTTACTTACTGCAATTATATCTGCGGGATGGCGTATTGGAATCTATATATTATATCGATACCGTAAAATCAACTTATCCATGAGCACACCACTTTTTACCCGTAGAGCTGCAATTTTAGGAACTGGTATGGAATCTATGCGAGTGGGTAATTTATTACATCATACTCTTGAATCTCATTTTATATTAATGGGGTTTATTGATGATGGAAATCATTCTGGAACTGATAAATTCCTCGGCAGATTAGATGATGTGAAAGGTTTAATTAAAAATCATAACATAAATGAAATTATTATTCCTGAAAATTATATAAACATCAGAAAACTTATAAAACTATTGGATAAACTTTCCGGAATGAATGTTAATTGCAAATTGGTGCCAAAAGGGGAAAAAATGCTCATTGGAAAAGGTGTGGTTGAAAATTTAGCTGGCGTTCCTCTATTAGAAATCGAACTTCCTCTATTTGACAATTTTCATCAGTTTATAAAGCGATCCTTTGATATATTTTTATCATCAATCCTTATATTTCTTTCAATTCCTGTTCATTTATATTTTCTGCTATTAAAACAATATGATAGAGAAAAAATATGGTCAGTTAATGGATCGCAATCTGAAATAATCCGATACCGATCAAGCAGTAAATTAATTCAGGATATATCGTTACTATTTATGATTTTAAATGGTACTCTCAGTTTTGTAGGGTCACAAATAATCAATGCATCTTCTACCAACCCACAATTCATTGTAAAACCAGGAGTAACGGGTTTACCACATCTAAAAGCAGTGAATATCGATATGAACTATATTCGTAAATTTGAGAACTATTATGCAATGCAGTATTCATTGATTTTCGATATTGAAATATTACTAAAATCTATTTTTAAAATATAATGTCAAATTATACACTTGACTTCGAATCTTCATTAAAAGAGATTGAAGATAAAATTGATTCTATAAAGGCTACCGGTATCAAAACGGGAATGGATGTGAGTGATGCTGTCACTAAATTAGAGGATCAATTATTAGAAGAGAAGAAAATTTTATATGCAAATCTCTCTCGTTGGGAGAGAGTGCAATTAGCCCGGCATCCCAAAAGACCTTATTCCTCAGACTATATCAGCAGAATAACTGATTATTGGTTTGAACTGCATGGAGATAGATACTTTTCTGATGATCCATCAATGATTTGCGGTATTGCTACAATAGACACATTGAATCTCATGATTATCAGCCAGGAAAAGGGCAGGGGAACTAAGTCTAAAGTTTTTAGAAATTTTGGTATGGCGCGCCCTGAAGGATATCGAAAAGCTTTGCGATTAATGAAGTTGGCAGAGAAATATAATATTCCAGTTTTAACACTTATTGATACTCCTGGAGCATATCCTGGGCTTGGGGCTGAGGAACGTGGTCAGGCTGAAGCAATTGCAAGAAATCTTTTTGAGATGGCAAAATTAAAAGTCCCTATAATCAATGTTGTTATTGGAGAGGGAGCATCAGGCGGAGCCTTAGGTATTGGTGTTGGTGATAAGATATTATGTTTTGAGAATACCTGGTATTCGGTTATTTCACCAGAAGGTTGTGCAACTATATTATTCCGCGATTCCTCCAGAGCTTCAGAGGCTGCCGATTCAATGATGGTAACTGCAAAAGATTTAAAGGAATTGGGAATTGCCGATGCTATTTTGCCAGAGCCTATTGGTGGAACTCATCAAGACTATAATCAGGCTGCCGAAACCTTAAAAGAAGCAATTTTGGATTCCTTTGCTGAATTAATCAAAATTGACCCTGAAAAAAGGATAGAGGATAGAATTGAAAAGTATGAAAAAATGGGTAGGTGGTCAGATGGATAAAATAGGAACACCAATTGAAAAAATGAATCCAGATAAATTTCAATCAAATTCTGATGATTTTCTTAAATACATTTCTTTTTATATTGAAGAGCAGAAAAAAATAAAATTAGGTGGAGGAACTATTGCTATTGAAAAACAGCATAATAAGAAACGCCTTACTGCTCGAGAGCGAATTGACCATCTAATAGATTCTGGAACTCAGTTTTTTGAACTTGGAATTTATGCTGCTTGGGGTATGTATGAAGAATATGGCTCACCTCCTGCATCTGGAACTCTTATTGGTATTGGAAAAATTGAAGGCTATGACTGTGTAGTTGTTGCAAATGATGCAACGGTAAAAGCAGGTGCATATTTTGAGGTCACCTTAAAGAAAACGCTCAGAGCCCAGCAAATTGCCCTAGAAAACAACCTCCCAATAATTTATTTAGTTGATTCGGCAGGCGTGTTTTTACCACTTCAAGATCAAGTATTTCCAGATGAAGCACATTTTGGTAGAATATTTTACAATAACGCCAGACTCTCAGCACTGGGCATACCGCAAATCGCAGCGGTAATGGGCCCCTGTGTTGCTGGAGGTGCTTATCTCCCTGTTATGTGTGATAAATATATAATTGTTGAAGGTGCCAGTATGTTTTTGGCAGGTCCGGCACTGGTAAAAGCAGCCATCGGACAAGATATTGATGCAGATACATTAGGAGGAGCAACCACCCATTCAGCCATTAGTGGTACTGCCGATTTCCACGAAAAAGATGATCTGTCTGGTTTGGAGAGAATTCGAATAATTATGAGTGGATTAAATATTAGTAATTCTTTGGCATTTCAACGGAAGGAATTTACGCCACCTCAATTTTCTCCAAATGAACTCATTGGCTTATTCCATCCTGAAAATCCTGGACAATATGATGTCCGTGAAATAATTTCCAGAATCGTTGATGATAGTGATTTTAGTGAATTTAAAATGACCTATGGTAAATCTTTAGTATGCGGGACTGCAAGAATTGGGGGAATGAGTATAGGGATTGTAGCTAACCAGCGAAAAATTTCTCGTACGGAGCAGGGTGAAATGCAAATGGGTGGTGTAATCTATTCTGATTCGGCAGATAAGGGTGCCAGATTTATAATGAATTGTAATCAAGATAAAATTCCATTATTATTTATGCATGATGTAAATGGATTTATGGTTGGTAAAGATTCAGAATGGGGAGGTATTGCAAAAGATGGAGCTAAAATGGTAAATGCAGTGAGCAATTCCGTTGTCCCGAAGATTACTCTGGTAATAGGAGGGAGTTATGGTGCTGGTAATTATGCATTGTCAGGGCGAGCATATAGCCCGCGATTCATGTTTGCATGGCCATCTGCTAAAATTGCAGTAATGGGGGGAGATTCTGCTGCAAAAACATTAGCTCAAATAAAATTAGCTAAAATGGGTGATGTTGATGAGAAAACAAAATCAGACCTGATTACTAAAATAAAGAAAAATTATGATGTGCAATCAGATCCTCGATATGCGGCAGCCCGTATGTGGATAGATGAAATTATTGATCCTCGAGAAACTCGAAATGTGATTATTCGCTCCCTTGAAATTGTTGCCCATCAAACGAAAATACCGGAACCAAAGTTTGGAGTGCTGCAGGTATGAGCAATATCATTCGAATAGGAAATGGTCAAGGATTTTGGGGTGACTCTATAGATGCTCCAGTAAGGCTGGCTAAAGATGGGCCATTAGATTATCTCACATTAGACTATTTAGCAGAAGTAACCCTTTCAATTATGCAGAGGCAGAAGTTGAAAAATCCTAATACTGGGTATGCACGTGATTTTCTGGATTTGGTTGAAAGAATTCTTCCTGAAATTTCAGATAAAGGAGTAAAGGTTATTACCAACGCTGGGGGGGTAAATCCTCAATCCTGCAGATCGGAACTGATTCAGCTGGCTAAAAATTCCGGAAAGGAAATCAAGATAGGAGTGATTCAGGGCGATGATATTTTTCCAACGCTGGCTGAACTTAGAAAGAAAGGCGTTTCCTTTGAAAATATGGATACAGGAGCTGATTTTGATTCTATAATGGATAAGGTCTATTCTGCCAATGTATACATCAACAGTTCTACCATATCAGAAGCTTTAGATAAAGGAGCGCAAATTGTACTGGCAGGCAGAGTTTCAGACCCAGGGCTGGCATTGGGGCCATGTATCTATGAATTTGGTTGGAAGGATCAAGATTATGATTTATTGGCAGCGGGAACTTTAGCTGGGCATATTACCGAATGCGGCGCCCAATGCACCGGTGGGAATTATTCCAGATGGCAAGATGTACCAAATTTGGCAGATGTAGGGTACCCTATTATTGAAATGCAGCCAAGTGGAGAATTCCATATCACTAAACATGAAAATTCTGGTGGACTGATCAGTCGTGAAACAATAGGGGAGCAGGTTTTATATGAAATGGGGGATCCCAATCATTATATATCGCCAGATGTATGTGTTGATTTTACTTCATTTAACATTAATGATTTAGGAGGTAATAAAGTGTCCATCTCAAATGTGGCAGGCCTTCCACCAACGGATAGCTACAAAGTCTCTATTTCATATTTTGCTGGATATAAGGCTTCAGGTCAACTTACCGTATCTGGACCAAATGCCTATGAAAAAGCACAATTAACTGCAGAAATAATTTGGAAAAGACTGAAAAATACTGGCGTTACATTTGAAGATACATCCACAGAATATTTAGGGCTATCTTCTTGTCATGGCGAAATTAATGCATTCCCCTCGCAAATTAACGAGGTAGTTTTACGTTTGGGTGTGAAAGATTCTGATAAAAATAAAGTTAATCGATTTGGGAAAGAATTGGCACCAGTTATTACCAGTGGACCTCCGGGGATTACTGGTTTTTCAGGTGGCAGACCCAAGGCTCAAGAGATTATAGCCTATTGGCCGGCTCTCATACCCAAACAGCTTGTACACACTTCAGTGGATGTTGTTTAACATATGAAGATAACATTACATCAAATTGCCCATGCACGGTCAGGAGATAAAGGCGCCCATTCAAATGTGGGTTTAATGTTTACATCTCAAGAATTATATGAATGGGCAAAAATTAACATTTCCACATCTGTTATAAAACAGCATTTTAAGAGCATTGCTAAAGGAGAAATTCTTCGCTATGAAATGGATAATCTCCTAGCATTGAATTTTATATTAGGAGATAGTTTAGGTGGCGGCGGAAGCGAATCTCTTATTAATGATGCCCAGGGTAAAACCCATGGGCAGGCTCTTTTACTCATGGAAGTGGACCTTCCTGACAATTTATCACAATTTGTCAGCAGCAAGTAAAATCGCTTAGCATTCATTCTTAAAAAAATAATGAAATTCAATAAATTCGATAAAAGAATCTCATCTGAGATAATCACCCTCGCTATTCCCATTATATTTAGCAATTTAAGTCGAGTAGTAATGGGCTTGACTGATATGGCAATGGTAAGTAGGTTAGGTGCTGCTGCCTTAGCTGCAACAGGGATGGGATCTCTGCTACTCTGGGTGGTGATGAGTATGGGTATTGGGGTGCGTACTGCAGTGCAAACGGTAACCTCCCGTAGGCTTGGACAAAAAATATTTCATGAATGCGGACATGCCCTCCACAATGGCATCATACTGGTCCTTATTATTGCTATTCCCGCCACATTATTTGGTACATATTATGCTCATGAAATTGCCGAATTATTTTTAGATGACCTTTTGGTTATCTCCCAATGTGCAAACTATATCCATATAGGTTTTTATGGAGTATTCTTTGTGCTGGCAGCATTTGCTTTTCAGGGCTTTTATACTGGAGTTGAAGAGACAAAAATTCATATGAAAGTCACCATAGTTTCTAATATAATCAACGTGTATTTAAATGCAGGTCTTATTTATGGCAGTGAAGGGATAAAAATCTTTTTTGAAAAACTTGGATTCCCTCACCTTGCTATCTTCTGGCAATGGTATGACTTTCCTGCAATGGCAGTAAAGGGGGCGGCTTTGGCCACCGTAATTGCCTCCGGTTGGGCAGTTATCCAATACAGTCTGCATATTGTAAATGAAAAAATAAAAAGGTATGAACCCTTTCGCTTTCAGTATTCTGCAACAAACCTGATCCAGCAAATTAAATTGGGATTCCCAATTGGTGCACAGGAAGTAATTTCTATGACGGGGTTTGCCATATTTTATAAAATTATTGGTACTATCGGTACTGTTGAGCTTGCTACTTCAGAGGTTATACTAAATATTGCCCATGCTTCCTTTATGCCTGCAGTAGGCGTGGGAATGGCTGCTGCCACTTTAGTTGGTAAATACCTGGGTGAAGAAGATCCCGATAATGCCGAATTGTCCGTTTGGGCTGCCCTTAAGTGGTCTCTGATTATTATGGGAAGTATGGGGGTTTTATTCATTTTTGGACCGCATTGGGTGATTCCCATTTTCTCAAATGATCCTGATATAATACGTATGGGCATCCCATGTTTACAAATAATTGGCCTGCTGCAGTATTTTGATGCCATAGGGTTAACCTTATTTTTTGTATTAACAGGCGCAGGAAATACACGCTTCCCTGCAGCTATGAATATGGCTACATGCTGGCTCATGTTTTTGCCCTTATCATATTATTTAAGTATTTACCTTAAAATGGGTGTTGTTGGCGCATGGCTGGGTTTTGCCGCATGGATAGTCCCCTTTGCCATAATAATGGCATTAAAGGTAAGTACTGGCTCTTGGAAGAAAATTGAAGTAT
>CAJWYZ010000073.1 GCA_913049525.1 uncultured Fidelibacterota bacterium
TGTTGGTGAGGGAGTATTGACAACAGTATACTATTCTGATCCCACTACCGAGGTCTGTATGACAGAAATTATTTTTGCAGGTATTGGAGGATCTAAATTGTCCAATAATGCTCCGGAATGCATGATGTTGAATTGAGGAGGAGAATAAGTTGAAATTCTATCATTTGATATTTAGTATTATAAGTTTTTCTTTTGCCTATGAGGTGGGAGAAACCATCAGTATATATAATCAGAACAAAGAACTCGATATTTGTTATGCGGCTGAACTGGATACTGATAATGATGGTATATTCAGCCTGGCTGATTATAATGGTGATTTGAATGGAGGGCAGTATAATGTAACCCTCATTGATATGTCTGCGACCTGGTGCGGCCCCTGTTTTTCACTTATACCATATTTTGATGATGTAGCATCTGAATGGCAAGACAATGAAAATGTAAAAGTAATCGTTGCTTTAACCGATTTAGATCAGCCCTATTCCTGCTCACAATGGGGGAATTATGGCACTAGTGGTACCCCTATGATTGTAGATGATACGGGATACCCAATATTCAATATGCTGAACACAGAAAGCTCATTTCCAAGTTCCGTATTTATTGATCATACTATGACAGTATATTATAAAGAGGCTGGGTTTAGTAGCGGGGCAGCCTATTTTTCCAATGCCAATATGCTTATTACAGAAATGCTTGATAATTTGTACAGCACGCTAATTATGACTGCCAATCCGGAAATCTCACTGGATAATGAACTGGATAATGACGGTGTTTTAAATCCAGGAGAAGGTTTTTCAGTATCGTTTGTCTTTACCAATAACTCATTTGAAGCGGATGCAATAAATGCTGTAGCTACCTTAACGATAGATGAGGGGGGGAATATTACCACTGATGAAGCCATCAGCCTTGGTGATATATCCCTTGGTGAGACCATGTACGGTGATTACTCTATATTACTGGATGATTCTGTGCCGTTTGGAGAATTTAACCTAACCCTGACCCTGACAGCAGATTTTATTAATAATCTTGGAGAACTGGATAGTTATACCAAGGAAGTTCCATTTTCCATAGATGTATCTTTAAACCAGGCAGGTTTTCCGGTTTCTACTGCGGAATTCAGATCCAGCCCATTGGTGATTGACTTGGATGGAGATGGAGATGTGGAAATCATTGCAGGAGATAATAACGGTTTTGTGCATATCTATAATTCAGATGGCACTGAAGTAGACGATGAGACATTCCCTTATGATACAGGAAACCAAATTTGGGGCTCAGCCGCTGCAGCTGATATGGATAGGGATGGTTTATTAGACTTTGTAATCACATCCAAATCCAAGCATTTATACATTTTTGATCAGAATGGTCTAAAAACAGACTATAATGCCAACAAATACCTTATGGGGACACCTGCTATTGGTAATTTGGATGAAGATGCTGACTTGGAAGTTGTAGTTGGAGGCTATAGCTCGCCCGCAAGTAGTAATCAGATTTTTGCTATCAATCCCGATGGCAGTGATGTAGATGGCTTCCCTTTTAATTTGGGTGAAAAAACAAAAGCAGGTGTAGCCTTAGCTGATTTTAATGGAAATGGCAAGGATGATATCATAGTTGGTACCGATGATGACAATATTTATGTAATATATGATGATGGCACTGTGGCCTCTGGTTTCCCATATTCTACTGGTGATAAGATTCAGGCAGCACCATCGATAGCTGATATTGATGGCGAAAAAGTCATATTTTCTGGAAGTAACGATAATAGTTTTTATGCAGTAAATAGTGATGGAAGCCTGCGGTTTACGCTGCAAACAGGCGATAAAGTACAATCGTCTCCATCCTTTTTAGATCATAACGGCGAAACATACATTTTCTTTGGCTCCAATGATGATATGATATACGCTGTTGACAGCGATGGTAACTCTCTATCTGGGTGGCCTGTTGCAGTAAACGGAACAATCGGAGGCTCAGTTGTATTTTCAGATCTGGATAATGACGGAGATCCTGAAGTTGTTGCAGCTACAGATATGGGAGATGTTCTAGCTTTTAACCTGGACGGCAGTTATGTGAATTATTTTCCCATTGCAAATGAATTCCCATCTTCCAGCTCACCTATAATTACACAGCTCGATAACGATGGAGATTTAGAAATAATAGCTGGTTCAGGCAGTAATCTTTTTGTTGTGGATTTTAAGGAACAGGGCAGTAATACAAACTACTGGAATATGTATCGCGGAAACGCACAGAGAAATGGGTATTATTTGCCTGGTGATGATCCGGGATGTGGTGTTGACTTGGGAGATATTAGTGATGATGGGAGTATCAATATACTGGATATTGTACAGCTTGCCAATTGTATACTTGCAAATAATTGCGGCGACTCCCAAAATGGATGTGCCGGTGATCTGAATGAAGATGGCAACTGGAATATACTGGATATCGTGCAGCTAGCTAACTTGATATTAGATAATTAATTAGATACATAAAAGTATAATAAAAAAGCCCGGTACTGCCGGGCTTTTTTATTTGATAAAGAATTCATTAATCCTTTTGGTATAAGGTGTAAAATTCTTGTAAATTTTTGATCTTGTTTCAAAGCAATTATGGCAAAAAATAATTCTTCCAGAACACTTGTAAACCTGTTGGGAATTCCTTCTTTATTAGCAATAATATATTTAGGAGACTCTTTTTCTAATATTCCTATTTTTTCAGTATTTATTGGAGCAGTTCTTTTTTTAGGTGCTAAGGAAATTCCACCACTTTCAAATTCAAAAAAAGGGCAGCCGGTTATTTCTATTTTGTTTATATTCTTAGCCCTCTTACAAATTGGTAGAATTCCCGGAATACGCTGGGAGATTCCCATCTACATATTATTAATCGGCATTGCTTTAACTGCAATGATTGTAGAAATATTCCGAAAGAAAGAAACGCCTCTGCTTAATATTTCAATATTGGTTTTCTCATTTGTATGGCTGGGATTAATGCTGGGTTCATTATCTGAGTTGAGAAACCTGCCAGATATTGGATTTAAAATCACCCTTGCATTATTTCTCTCAGTTTGGATATGTGATACAGGAGCATTCTTTTTTGGAAAGAAATTTGGAAAGAAAAAAATATTACCTGATATCAGTCCAAATAAAACTTGGGTGGGTACAATTGCAGGGTTTATTAGCAGTATGATTTTCTTATTAATACTGAACCAATCCGGATATTTCCCTGATATATTTTCGCTAGTTGATGTAGTGGTCTTAGGATTAATAACAGGTATATTTGGGCAATTTGGAGATTGGGCAGAATCATTATTGAAGCGAGAGGCAAATGTTAAAGATACTAGTAATATTCTGGCAGGGCATGGAGGCGTTTTAGACCGGTTTGATTCACTCACTTTTGCAGCTCCTCTTACCTTAATTTATTGTACATATTTTATTAAAGCAGGATAGAAAATTAAAACAGAAGATATAAAAATTATTTTAGCTACAGACTGTGGTTCTACCACTACCAAGGCCATATTAATTCAATTTGTTGATGGTGCCTACCGTTTAACCCATCGTGGTGAAGCCCCAACTACAGTAGAAGCACCTTTTGAAGATGTTACTCGTGGCGTATTAAATGCTATTCTGGAACTGGAAGAACTATCGGGACGAATAATTTTGGATGGTGAAAAAATTATCGCTCCTAATCAGGGTGAAACAGGAGTTGATATTTTTATTTCTACCAGCTCTGCTGGTGGTGGGCTTCAAATGATGGTTGGGGGTGTAGTTAAAAGTATGACGGGTGAAAGTGCTCAAAGAGCTGCCTTGGGTGCAGGAGCAATTGTTATGGATGTTTTGGCATCAAATGACGGTCGTATGTATCATGAGAAAGTTCAACGTATTCGCCAATTGCGTCCTGATATGATTTTGCTTTCCGGAGGTATTGATGGGGGTACCGTTACCCATGTGGTGGAACTCGCTGAAGTCTTAGAAGCTGCCAACCCCAAGCCCAGGCTGGGTATGAATTACAAGTTGCCAGTTATTTACGCGGGGAATAAAAATGCTAGGGAGCCAATAAAAGAAAGGCTTGGAGAAATAACAGATTTAATGACTGTTGATAATATCAGACCCACACTTGAGGAGGAAAATCTGCAACCTAGCCGGGATAAAATTCATGATCTGTTTATGGAACATGTAATGGCTCAGGCACCGGGATATAAAAAACTTATGAGCTGGACGGATGCTCCCATAATGCCCACTCCTGGAGCTGTTGGTGAAATCATAAAAAAAATTGCAGAAGCAGAAAATATTTCAGTTGTTGGGGTGGATATCGGCGGTGCAACAACAGATGTGTTTTCTGTTTTTCAGGGTCAGTTTAATAGAACCGTTAGTGCTAACCTTGGTATGAGTTATTCAGTCTGTAATGTTCTGGCTGAGTCAGGGTTTAATAATGTGGCTCGCTGGGTTCCATTTGATATGGATGAAACAGATCTCACTAATAGAATTGGGAATAAAATGATTCGCCCCACAACAATTCCCCAGTCATTGGAAGCATTGATAATTGAACAGGCAATTGCCAGAGAAGCTCTACGTCTTTCGTTTGAACAACACAAAGAATTTGCGGTTCATCTCAAAGGTGTTCAAACTGAACGAACTATTTCAGATGCATTTGAACAAACCAGCTCTGGAGAAACCCTGGTAAATCTTATGGAGTTGGATATGTTGGTAGGATCGGGGGGGGTTTTATCGCATGCGCCACGAAGACATCAGGCTGCCCGAATGCTCATAGATGCATTCCTCCCAGAAGGAATTACTCAATTAGCTGTAGATTCTATTTTTATGATGCCGCAGTTAGGTATTTTATCCACCATTCATCCCGCAGCAGCTGTAGAGGTGTTTGAAAAAGATTGTCTTATTCGCCTGGGTACCTGTATCGCGCCGGTGGGGAAAGCAAAATCAGATCAGGTAATGTTAGAGTATGAATTTATTTTTCCCGATGAAAGAGTAGGCGGAGAATTAATGTTTGGTGACCTGAAATTAATCTCAGCTTCCTCTGAACCACTGCAAGTAAGGCTAACTCCGGGCAAAGGTCTGGATATTGGTGCCGGGAAAAATGAAGTTTTTGACACTAAAGTGTCAGGAGGTGTAGTGGGAATTATTTTAGATGGTCGGGGAAGGCAGCCTTTTAATTTGACCGAAAATACAGAAAATAGAGTATTGCAATTAAAAGAATGGTCTGAAGAAACAGATGAATATCCTCAATTGGAGAATTCAAATGTCTAGATCTTATACTCCTGGGCTCAAAATTTTATCCCGGACAAAAATTATAAAAAGAAGACAATTACCCATGAAGGGTAATGTTCATTTAAAAATTGGTGATATTGTTAAATCAGATGAAATTGTAGCTTCTACAGAATTGCCTGGTAATGTGCAAATGCTCAATGTTGCAAATAAACTAAACATTGAACCTGAAAATGTTCCAGAGTGTATGTTGGCTGAATTGGATGAATCCATCTCTAAGGGACAGATAATTGCTGAAAGCAAAGGTATATTTGGAATGTTTAAAAACCAATTAAAATCCCCAATTGATGGTACGCTTGCCAACGTTTCAGAAATTACAGGACAGGCTATTTTGTCAGAACCCCCTATACCCGTTGAGGTAGATGCCTATACTTCTGGTACAATTACGGAGGTTGAGAATGAAGAAGGTGTTACCATTGAAACAGAGGGAGTACTCGCCCAGGGAATTCTGGGGATTGGAGGAGAAAACAGAGGAATATTAAAGGTAGTTACCTCATCTCCTAATGATGAACTGACAGTTGATATGATAAATGAAAGCCACAAAGGAATGATATTATTGGGTGGGGGTTTTATAAATTTGAGCACATTTAATCATGCGAAAAAAATGGGGGTTGCAGGGATCGTTTCTGGCGGATTTGATTATACAGATCTATCAAAAATTTTAGGATATTCATTAGGAGTAGCTATAACGGGTTCAGAAAAAATAGGCCCCAGCTTAATTATTACAGAAGGATTTGGCAGGATAGGGATGGCCGAAAGAACGTATGCGCTACTATCATCAAATGAAGGAAAGTTTGCTTCAATAAATGGTTCTACTCAAATTAGAGCAGGAGTCATTCGTCCTGAAATATTAATACCTGATGAACTTAGTAATGGAGAATGTATTGATTTTAAAGAAGCAGACTTAGCTATATCGGAAGGTTCATTGATTAGGGTAATTCGTGTACCATTTTTTGGCAAGGTTGGGAAGGTGAAATCTTTACCCCCAGAGTTGAAAAAAATGGAATCTGAAACTATGGTTAGGGTGGCCGAAATAGAATTTGAAGACGGTAATATTGAAATTGTTCCCCGTGCAAACTTAGAAATGATTATAACGTAATGGCAGAAAGTATTTCAATTGCACAATCTGATAAGCAGCTCATTTCTGATTTGGCAGAGAAAGTGGTAAATCATGGTATGGCGGTTCCTGCAATTTTCTTTTTAGATATGATGAAATATCTTTCTTTTTTTGGGGGTCAGCTAATGGTTTTCTTCGGACCTATTATTACTGCATTCATTTCATCACAATCTTATTATAAATTTGCAGAGCTGTTGGAGGACAGAAATAATGTGGAATTCCTTCTTACAGAAATTGAACGATTAGAAATTAAATCTGATAAAGAGAGTAATTAATAATGAATAAAAAATTAGCGATAGCAGTCATTTTATATTTTACAGTTGTTGGACTTTATTATCTTGGGGATGGTTCAGTATTTGTAGACCATACAACTTTTAAATTTGGAGTAGTTGCATTGGTTTCCTTTACCCTGTATTATTATATTGATAGGGCAAGGTCGGGTGAAGAAATTTATCTCAGACCCATCGCAGGATTAAAAGCCATTGAAGAAGCGGTTGGAAGGGCAACTGAAATGGGTAAATCTGTTTTGTTTGTTCCAGGAATTTCAGATATGGATCAAGTAGAAACCGTTTCAGGACTGATTCTATTAGGTCATGTGGCAGAAACAACTGCGAAATATGAAGCAGGGTTAAACGTTCCCGTTTCTAAATCAATTGTAATGGAAACTGGAAGAGAAACATGCAGGGAAGCATATTTAAGAGCTGGCCGTCCTGATTTATATTATGATGATATGGTTCATTATTTAACTGATGACCAATTTGCTTATGCAGCCGGAGTAAACGGAATAATGGTTCGTGAAAAACCCGCAGCTTGTTTTTACCTTGGTAAATTTTATGCAGAATCTCTCATTCTGGCTGAAACAGGAAACTCAATCGGAGCAATTCAGATAGCTGGCACAGGGTCTCCTTCCCAAATCCCATTTTTTGTAACCGCCTGTGACTATACGCT
>CAJWYZ010000074.1 GCA_913049525.1 uncultured Fidelibacterota bacterium
TACGATTCCGGTATAGCTCAGTTGGTTAGAGCAGCGGACTGTTAATCCGCGTGTCGCTAGTTCGAGTCTAGCTACCGGAGCAACCAAAACCCTTCTTATGTAAGAGGGGTTTTTTTATGTGCCTATTATTTAGTGGAAAAACTATAATATATATTACAAAAACCCTACTATCCCCCCTTCATTTGTAAGGGATATCTTACAAAATTAATTATTTTCTCATGATGGTACTTTAACGTAATTTATAACCACAAAGTAAAAAAACAAAAGGAAACTAATATGAAATATCCAGTTGACACTTTAGTATTAATAAATAACCGTGAATGGAGAGTAGCTGAGTATCGTATGGGCAGAGGTAGAGAGTGGGTGTATACACTTGCCAATGAACGTACAGATGGCAGTTATGATACTATGCGTTTAAATGAACTGGCTATTGGGAAAATATTAGTTGAAGAACCTCAGGGTGATTTGTCCTTTACTGCTCCTGCGGAAAGTTTTGCTTAAATAAATCGAGAGGTCAATCTGAATTTTCTGTAGATTCGACTAAATCTACTTCATGTGTCCTAAAGTAGTTAATCTTACCTGAATCGTTTGTAGTTTTATACCGGGTGGGATAAAAACAAATCTCTACCAAAGTTACAACTTCATCATTTTCTTTAACCTTAAATTTTGCTCCAATTGGTACTTGTGTTAAAATATTCATAGTACGGCCCTGTTTTATTTAATTATTTTCCAAAATTCTACCGGCGACTTTTGCTCCTAAATGAGAACCGTAAAATAATATCCCCACTGAAAGGGAGTGTAGTAGAAAGTAGATATTTTTTTTCATTCCGTCAAATCGAATATCCACATCATATTTTATTCGAACTCCAAATAATATAGATAGAAATATAGTGGCTGATAGTTGGATTAGTCCATGATGAAAATGAAAAATATCAGAGATTGAGCCTATTTCAAAAAAGGCGATCATGCCACTAATTATTGCAAAGAAACTGGATATAAGACCCACAAACATGGTATAAAACCCTGCCGTTTCCAACTCATCTTTTTCCAAAACATATGACGAAATATCAAACAGCAATCCGGTTGAAAAAAGTGCAATTGGGAAATGTATAAGTAATGGATGAATTTCAGTGATAGACCAGGGCATAGGTTTCCCTTTATTTTTTAGGTTTAATAGTTTGAGGATATTTTGACCCGCGGTGGCATGTCCAACAGGAAATTTGAAGAATATCGTCATGGACATTCAGAGAATCTCCCAGCAATGGGAAAAAATTCTTATTTAAATCCATCTGCATGCGCATCATTTTCCGTGCAATTTTCTTATGATCAGTATCAATTGATGTATCATTCAAATCATGGCAGAATTTACACTTAACCCCCAGGTCTTTAGATATTGATTTCATATATTTCTTCAAATCTCGCTCAGATTCAAAATCTAATACCTGCAGATTTTTCGGTTTGTCCTGCATGAAACCAAGTGATGATACAGTAAATAGCATTGTTAATACATGGATCAGTTTTTTCATTTTATTGTTTACTAAAACCAGAAATGAGTTTGGATGAGATATTCGGGATCGGGCGTTACAGCATTTTCCAAATCAATTTGATTCATTCGTAGCTGAAGTTTAATTTCCATAATATTCAGCGGATAGATCTCTGCACCAAATGTATAGCGGGATATTGAACCGGTCTGCCAGTCTGTTTTCGGGTCAAAATAATCATATTTACCCATTAGGTGAATCCCCTGAATTATTTCCCAGACGATTTCATCATACAGCGCCAGGGAGGTATTCCCCTCAATCCAGTTTTCTGCCTGGTCTGCTTCAAATGTGTAGGTGAAATCACCAAATGACAACCCCCCAGATATCCCCAACATGCTGAAATTATTTTCCTGCATATAGCTGAAACCTCCCATATAGCTAATATTATCATTAATATTACCTGTATAATTGAACTGGGTAGTTAGATTATTTAATTCTTCGTTGCTTTTGACTATACCTGTACCAATACTGCTGGTCCATTGCAAACCCCCGAACATGGGTACGCCCAACTCCAGGATTGAAGGAGGATTGAGATAAGGACCAAAGATTAATCCTTCCTTATCTAAATCTAATAATGTTCTGCTGAAATTTCCGCCACGTATGAATGAAGTATGGTCATCCACCCGGAGTCCGTAATTGGGGAGCGTACGCCCAATCCTCAACCAGGCATTTTGGGGCAGATTGCTCAGTAGTGCCCAGTATTCGGTACTTAATGAACTGCTTCCCCTCACACCAATCTTGGTAAAAATTCCTGCATTGTTGTTTAATTTAAGGTAAGAATAAATATCTGCCTGCATGGGGAAAAAAGCAGATTTTCGGGTTGAATCTGTTTCGTTATATTGGACGCCCTGAAGGCGAAAGTCACCACCAATTTGCAGATGATCACTGATATAGCCATCCCAGTCTTCATTGCCTTTATCCAACCAGCGCTCTAGGGGTAATTCTTCCAGAGCCACTACATTGGTTCCATAATCATTCCGCAGACCACTGCCGGTGGGGTTTACATGGCAGGCAATACAGGAAGCCCCATTTTGTATAGCAAAACGGGGAAGGGCAAAACTGAGGTTGAGGATGAAAAGGAGACTAAAAAAATTCCAAATTTGCATTAATTGTCCAGCGCTCCTTCATCTATCCAGGTTGCGATTAAATTGATTTGATCTGATGTTAATTGCCCACTGGGGGGCATTGATCCAGAATTAACTTTTTGCCAGAGTAAACTATTGGCGTGATCTCCAGAAACAATTACTGGCCCATTAGTGCTATTCCCTGACATGATATTTGTATAATTAGATAGACTCAAATTATTACGTGTACTAGTGATATGACAAGGGGTGCAGTTTGCGTCAAAAATGGGTTGAATTTCAGTAGAATAGTGAACACAACTTGAGCTATCCCCGCAACAATCATCACTATTTAATCCGGAACCATCACACTCTCCACAGACATCTATTGTAGCAGTTCCCCCACATTCACCGGCACAATCCAATCCTTCAGTACAATCATTACTTAATGGATCACCAGCATCTGAACAACTCCAGAATACTAGAAATATGAAACTGAGAATGAATGAAAAAAGAATTTTCACAGGGGATATTTTAATGAGTTACACTTTAGGAAAGCAAGTATGAACTACAATCTTATAGTAATTGAAACTAATACGTGAATATTACATATTTTAAGATGTGCAGGTATCTTGCAACCCACTTAAATTACCATAATGGATACCACTAATGCGGATATGGAAAAACAAAAGGGTTCAATAATTCAACAATTACGCCGAACTCCCCTGGAAATTAAAATATTAATCCTGATTGTTATCTGCCTTACCCTAGGATTTGGTACTTACGTCATTTATTCCCTCAATTCAGAGTCTAAAGCGCTCATGCATCAGCATCGGTTGCGCTCACATCTTTTTGGAGAAACCCTAATCTCAGGCATCCGTAATATTATGCTGTCTGGCAGGGCGCCTTATGTCCGTGCCTTTGTTGAAGAAGCCCGGGAAGAATTTGACAAAGTAGGTGAATTCCATCTCTTTAATAATAAAGCCGAAGAAATATTTCCTGCCAAAGACCCTCATATTTCTATCCCCATAAAAAACCCGAAATTAAAAGAACGATTAGAGCATAACCGGTTTTCGGATAATCTATACCCAATAAAAAATGAAGCCTCCTGCAAGGCCTGCCATGCAGATGAGATAGAAAATAGGGGTGCTGTACAGTTAGACTTCACCCACAATGCCGATTGGGAAAAAGCCCTCATTCAGGTTGTGCAGGGTGCCTTTCAAGCAATCATGCTCTCCGGGAAGGGTGAATATGCCGATACCCTACTCCTGGATATTAACCAATTAATGGGTGTAAATCTTGTTCAGGTCTATGATGAAGATGGTATTTATGTGGCTTTTGGCGATGACAATGTTGAGGTAGATGAAGATACTTTAGAAGATGTTGCAGAGACTTTTCATGATAAACTTGAATTAGGCAGCACAGTTAAAAAAAACAACTATCATTTTGCACCCTTTCTTAATATGGAATCCTGTCATGTCTGTCATGGTCCCGATTCAAAATTGCGGGGTATTCTGGCAATGAAGATGCAGACTGATAATGTGCAGAGGGAGCATGTAATAAATTCCGTTATCATCGGATTTAAAAATCTCATGCGCCTGCAGCGGGCTTCCTATGCCGGGGCCTACATTGATGAAATCCGCAATCTGTCTTTTGTACAGAATTTCCAGGTATTTGATAATGGACATGTATCTGATTCCGGGTTTCATGAATTATGGGTTCCCAATCCGGATTATTCCAGTATTACTTCAGATACTTCGGCGGCTAACCTGATTGCACAGAATAATCTCAGGTCTCCTGAGGAAGATCAGTTGGAATACATTGAACAAATCGCGGATATAGATCATCTCACCCAGATGGTACCTATTATTAATGATGAAAAGTGTCAGGCTTGCCATGAGCCGCCTGAGAAAGATACTCCCCTCTATGAATCACAGAAAGATAAATGGAAAGTGCGTTCGGTTGTGAAAGTGTCTACTTCAATGAAAGATATTCAGGAAGAAATTCAGAAAAATACCCAGGCTTCCGTCATTGTAGGGTTGGTGACAATAATATTGGTAACCCTGCTGTTGCGACTATTTATGAGAGCCACGGTTCTCAAACCCTTAGATGTTATCGGTGGGGTTGCAGATAAAATTGGTGAGGGGGACCTTTCAGTCCATGCCCAAGTAAAATCTCAGGATGAGATAGGGGTTCTCGCCCAGCGGATTAACAAAATGATTAAGGGATTGCAGGAACGGTTGCACCTCACCAAGTTTGTATCGGATGAAGCGTTAACGGCCGTAAAAAAGGTGGGATTAGAAGGCCTGAAGATGGGGGGTGAACGGAAGGTAGCCACTATAATGGAAACCGATATCCGTGGGTTTACATCCATGTCTGAAAAGATGGAGCCGGAAGAAGTTGTGAGTCTTCTCAATACTTATCTGGATAAACAAACCGAAATGATACAAAGCTATGGAGGCGACATTGATAAATTTATAGGTGATGCGGTACTTGCAGTTTTTACAGGTGAAGAGATGGCTGATAATGCAGTGCAGTGCGCCATTAAAATTCAAAAAGAAATCAATACATTAAATCAATCATTGGGGAAAAATACCATGATAGGTATTGGGATTGACACTGGTCCCCTAGTTATGGGCGCTATGGGCAGCAAAGACCGCATGGATTTTACAGTGATTGGAGATCATGTGAATACAAGTTCCCGCCTATGTGATGCAGCGCTCCCTGGGGAGGTTATCATCAGTGAAAATACTGAGAAATTATTAAAAGAGGAAAATTATCAATTAAAACAATTAGACCCGATTCAGGTGAAGGGCAAGGAAAAGCCCATAAAGATTTACAAAATAATTAATGATTAGAATATGGTTTTATTTTAATGCCTCACCCCGACTTCCATAAGCCACAGCCAAGACTATAAGTCCACCACCCATATACCCCAAAAATCCAAGAACTTCTCCAGCAAATACAATGGCAAAAAAGGCTGCAAATACCGGCTCCAGAGCAAAGATGATAGCAATTTGACTGGGGTTTAGAATTTGTTGTGCCCAAATCATAATGAGTATGGAGATAAATGTAGCAGCAATTCCCGTTACCAATAAGGCAGAGATCAGGCGGGTAGACCAAATAGCAAATGTGGGTTCAAATATGAGACTATTGAAAAAGGATAGGCCTGAAACAGCCCATGCCTGGACTAAGAAAAAGGGTAGAATCCGCACCTCCTTTTTAACATAGTAGCCCTGAAAAATAATATGAACTGCAAAACCCAGTGCACATCCAAAAGTGAGAATGTCACCCCAATTCATCCTACCTCCTCTGGGGTCAAGTAAAATATAGAGACCAATTGTAGCCAATGCTACTGCAGTCCATATTCTTATTTTGACCTGCTGAATATTAAATAGATATAAAATAATAGGTACCATTAGTACACTCACGCTGGTGATAAATGCCGATTTGCTGGCTGAGGTTTGCATGAGTCCAAAATTTTGAAAGGCATATCCACAAAAGAGAAAGAATCCGCAGACCAAGCCCCCCACAACCTCTGTTTTTGTCAGAGTGAAAATGGATTTATTAACAACTATCAGGGTAAGAACGCCAGCAATAGTGAAACGGAGTGCACCAAAAGCAAATGGGCCAGCATCATTCAGGGCATCCTTCACCATTATAAAGGTTATCCCCCAAATTAATGTTACTAAAACCAATGCAACCTGAGCCATTCTTTTTTTATTATTCATCTTTATATCCTAAAAAGATTGTAGAGACCCCAAAGGTGAGGTCATGTAATTCTGCTCGCTGAAACCCTGAGTAAATAATTTTCCGACATATATCGTGACGGGAGGGAAAAAAATCTACAGATTCAGGAAGATATCTATATGCATCAGATCGTGAAAAAAAGCTGGCGATTCGAGGAAGAATATGATGAAAATATATTTTAAAAATAAAGCCAATAATTTTTGAGGTTGGTTTTGAAAATTCTAGAATTCCTAATTTCCCACCGGGTTTAAGAACGCGGTAAAATTCTTCTAATGCTTTCTCATAATTTGAAATATTACGAAATCCATAAGAAATGGTGAGACAATCAATGGAATTAGATTCAAAGGGTAAATTTTCAGCATCACCCTCAATAAATGAAATGTTATCCATCTTTTTCTGAAGAGATTTTTTTTGAGCAAGTTCAACCATCTTTGGTGATAAATCAATTCCGGTAACAGAAACAGAATGTCTCTTAAGAATTTCAAATCCTACATCTCCCGTACCACAAGCAACATCTAAAATTGAAATGTCATTTTTAATATTTAATTTTTGGATGAACTTTTTACGCCAATAAATGTCCATTCCAAAACTGAGGAAATGATTTAAAAAATCATAGCTGGGAGAGATGTCGTCAAACATCTTTCGGACAAATTCTTTTTTTACATTACCAGTATGACTAAATTCCGGCATTTTCCTCCTTTCTTCCTTCTTATTCGGCACAGAAATTTACATCAAGATAGTATTTTATACCTCTAATCCTTTTGAAACCTGTAAATTTTCACATGGTAGAATTGACCAAAGAAAAAAACTTGGAACAGGGGATATCAAATTCCCTTGAAAAAGCAAATAATTTTAGTAAGGGAATTTTATTTTCTTATTCATTTCGATTTGAAGTCCGTGACTTGTTGCCAATTCTGACGCACCCTGCTGATAAAAATACTATTCGAATATATTGGGAACAG
>CAJWYZ010000075.1 GCA_913049525.1 uncultured Fidelibacterota bacterium
CATACTGCACACACCATCAAATTTCGCACCTTCTTCAATTATCAATATTGCTGCTTTAAGATTTCCAGTTAAAAAAGACGTATCACCCAAAGTTACTTTTTTTTCTACGTCTAAATCACCATCAACTTTGCCACCAATGGCTGCTTCTTTAGCTGATATATTTCCATTGACTACAGACCCATTAGCGGTTCTTACCGCACCACTTGACTGGATACTTCCAAAAACTTTTCCATAAATTAGTAAACTTCCGGAAACTTTTACGTCGCCGTTTATTTCCAGTTCTGGCCCTAGAATGGAACTCGTTTTACTTTCTGGTTTTTCTGATTGAAACATCTTTTTCTTTATATTCCGGGATAATCTCCCGGGGATCTATAACCTGATTATTCTTCCAAATTTCAAAATGTAAATGCGGTCCTTGACTTTTGCCGGTTTCTCCAACTCGCGATAAAATTTGATTTTTTATTACATCATCACCTGATTGAACAATAATAGTATCATTATGGCCATAAAGGGTTACAAATCCGCCAGGATGATTAACTATAATTGTATTTCCTAAATCTTCACTTTTTCCGCAAAAAACAACTTTTCCATCTGCAGGCGTACGAACCTCATCATGGTTTTTTGCTGCAATATCAATTCCCATATGGTTATTTTTATGCTGCAATCCTCGAGTCACATACCCTTTAACGGGTGCTGAATTGGGAAATCCCAAATTATGAGAGGAGTAAAATTCCATTAAAAAATGTTCGTAGGCATTTGAAGAGTCAACATCCATGCTGAATTTTAAATCACCGATGATATTTTCTAACAGAATGCTACCTTCCTCCATTTTTTTCAATTCACGAGTTAGCGGTTCCCAGCTTGCCAGTCGTAGTCCTCCTAAAACAGCAAGCACTACAAGCAAAATTCCAAAAAGCGAAGAAGCAATAATTCCATTTTTTGATATCCGAAAAGAACGACTATACTGGTTACGATCAGATGCAATAAATATGGTGTAATACTTCTTATTCAATACGATGACAGATCGGAAAATTAGGGGGTTTTAAAATTGGGGGGCAAATACTTTTTATTAAATTTTTTCTGAATTTGAAATAATTTCAAAAATTCGGTTAAAATCATTATCAGAATAAAACTCAATTTGAATTTTACCCTTACCATTTTTATTTTTATTAATGACCACTTTAGTTCCAAGGAGTGAAATAAGCTCGTTTTCAATTTGAGCAAGTTCCGAGTGTTTAGGAGCAACTTTAGTCACCTTTAAATTATTATTAAAAGATTCAGAATATTTCTTTACTAAAGCTTCAGTTTGGCGAACACTTAATTCTTCTCGGATAACTTTTTGATGCAATGTCATCATTTGCAGGGATTTTCGTAATGCCAAAATTGCCAGCGCATGGCCAGTGGAGATTTTCCCGGAATTTAAACTGGATTTTATTTCGGGGGGTAATTTTAAAAGACGAAGTGCATTGGCAATAGCTGGTCTGCTTTTCCCCACACGTTTGGCAATTTCGTCTTGAGAGAGATCATATTTCCCACTTAAGATGGCATATCCTTCCGCTTTCTCAATGGGCTTTAGATCTACACGCTGAATATTTTCCACAAGGGCATATTCCATCATTTCCACATCGGCATTCACGCTGAGAATATATACAGGAACGGTTTCCAATCCGGCATCTTTTGCTGCCCGCAGTCTCCGCTCACCTGCAATAAGCTCAAAATTCCCTTCTTCCAGTTCACGAACAGTTAATGGCTGTATAATACCATTTTCTTTAATAGAAGCAGTAAGTTCCTCCAATTTTTCTAGATCAAATTCCTGCCTCGGTTGGTTTCTGTTAGGGATAATTTGAGTTATTGGAACAGCACCATCTATATGACTACTTTCCGTTGCATAGGATGGAATGAGAGCATCAAGCCCTTTCCCTAATCTTTTATCAGCCATTGTTTTTTAGAAATTCAGTTACAAGATTCATATAATTATGCGCACCTGTTGAGGTGGCATCATAAAGGAGAATTGGTTTGCCATGACTGGGAGCCTCTCCCAATCGTACATTTCTTTTAATATAGGTTTCATACACTTTATCACCAAAATATTCGTGGAGTTCCTGAACCACTTGCCGGGATAAGTTAAGCCTATGATCATACATGGTAATTAAAATCCCCTCAATTTCCAATTCCTTATTCAAATGTTTCTGTACCATACGGATTGTATTCAACAATTGGGAGAGCCCTTCCAACGCATAATATTCGCATTGAATAGGAATAATAATTGTATTGGCTGAGGTTAATACATTTATGGTGAGTAGCCCTAAAGATGGAGGACTGTCAATAATGATATATTTGTATTTTCCTTCCACATCTTCCAGTGCCTCCTTCAACATTCTTTCCCGTGAAAAGAGACTCACCAATTCAATCTCTGCACCTACTAATTGTGCACTAGATGGCACTACATCCAAAAATTCTAAATCTGTTTTCCGAACTACATCTGACAACTTTGCCTTGCCAATTACTACATCATAAATGGATTGCTTATAGGATCCAATTTCAATGCCTACACCAGAGGTTGCATTGGCTTGGGGATCCATATCTATAAGCAGAGTTGGGGTTTCTGTCACCGCTAGGTAAGCGGCAATATTTACAGCCGAAGTGGTTTTTCCCACACCGCCCTTCTGATTAGATACCGCAATAACTTTTGTGTCAAATAATTTCATTTTGGTTTGTGAAAGGGGTGGAAAATATACCAGTTTGTCTAATAGTCCTGCAATGGGAAGTAGCAATGAAATGCTATTATTTTCTTATTTCCTCAATGATGAAAGTGGTAATTTATTACCCACTTAATAAGAGATAAGCAAAATGGATGCCATACAAATTACTCAATCTGTTGCTATTTTATGCGATGGCAACAATATCGAACGAAGCATACATGAAGAATCAAAGTCTAACCATACCATGGTCAATTTTGATGAATTAATACCACGATTATTAAATGGCAGAGGATTAAATCGCCTTATTTATTTCAGGGAAGGAAAGGCAATTTCAACCAAATTTGCCGAAAGACTCCATGAGAATTATTACGGTGCCGTTATTCCCTGTCATAAATCCGCTGATATTCCACTCTCTATAAAAGCTACTCAGCTATCTTCTAAGGTAGATACCATAATCATTATGTCCGGTGATTCTGATTTTGTTGAACTGGTTCGCCATTTGAAGGCAGAAGGCGTACGGGTAGAAATTGCCGCAGTGAAAAGTACCACTGCAAAAATATTATTAGAAGAAGCGTCCTACTTTCATGAAATCACGGAAGAGGACTGGTTTGAGTATAAGGCTCCACAAAAGGGTCATAAAGGAAAAGGGAAAAGAAAATAATTAACCGCGACGTAGAACCTTAGTAAATCATTAATTAAGTACCTGCAGATTGTAATACCCCACTTAACTCACCCTTCCCTTCCAACTCCATAACAATATCACAACCGCCAATAAGTTCACCCTTTATGAAAAGCTGTGGGATAGTTGGCCAATTGGAATACGCTGATAGATTTACCCTGATCTCAGGATCTTCTAGAATATTTACATCCTGATAGACAACCGAATGACTGTTTAATACATTTACCACCCGTGCAGAAAACCCACACATGGGGCGTTCCTTTGTACCCTTCATAAATAAAATAATAGGCGTATTTTCTATATCATGTACAATTTGTTCTTTCTGTGTCATAACTTTCCTCTTAATTAATTTCTATTTAGAATAACAGCTAATATTATATCGAAATCAGGTTTTAATCCTATAGCCTTTCGAAAACATAAACGAAGCCAATGTTGAAAAAAATATTGCAAATATAATACTAATACCAAGAGACAATTCATGAGATGTTTCAGCAATCCCCAGAGTCGCATACCTCAAACCATTTATCATCCAATACAAAGGGTTAACCATAGAAAAATTGCGCCAAAATTCTGGAAGCATTTCAATTGAATAAAAAACGCCTCCTAGAAAAATAAGCGGCATAAAGAAAAAATTAGTGATTACCATTATGCTATCCCAAGATTTAGCGTAAATTCCTACAATGACCCCAGCTCCAGCAAAGGCCCAAGCTACTGCAAATAAATAGACAAAGGTTAACAACCAATTGTCAATCTGAAGACCTGTTAAAAAATACCCCAGTAATAAAACTAACGCACCATTAACCACACCCCTCACTGTACCTCCAATGATATAGCTCAAACTAATTTCTAATCCACTAAGGGGAGTAATAAGGATGTCTTCTATAAAACGTAAAAATTTTGCCTGCATAATGCTGGATGATGAGTTTTGGTAAGCTGGGTTAATGACCGACATCATCACCAAACCGGGAATGATGAAGTGAATATATTCTACTCCTTTTATCTCCCCAATTCGAGATCCCATTGCAGCACCAAAAACGATAATGTAAAGTCCTGAAGAAATAACACTGGGCAATAAGGTCTGTTTGTATAAAAACATAAATCGTTTCACTTCCCGCTTCACTATGACCCAGAAACCTCTGCTAAACATTTAATAAAGCCTCTTGAGTTTCAAATTTTTCATCTTTTTCATGGAGAGATTTTCCCGTTAATTTTAAAAATACATCTTCCAATGAGCTTTTATATATTTGCACATTTTCAATTCCTCCGCCCTGTTCTAAAATCTGATTAATGACTTTCGCCATTTCTTTTTCAGGATGGTTCATATTTACATGAATTTTGCCATCGATGTTATTATAAGTCCAGGGATCTAACGTCAAATCAGCTACCTCAGAAGTAAGCGTAATTTCTAAACCAGACATGCCATGAGCCTGGGTTAATTTATCTGGCGAATCAGTAGCAATAATTTTTCCATCATTAATAATGGATACGGTTTCGCAAAGTTGTTCTGCCTCCTCAATATAATGGGTGGTAAGTAGAATGGTTTTACCTTCTTCATTGATTTTCCGCAGATAATTCCAGAGCATGTGCCGAAGTTCAATATCCACCCCTGCCGTGGGCTCATCTAAAATAACTATCTTGGGGTCATGCACCAATGCCTTTGCAATTTGCACTCTACGCTTCATTCCCCCAGATAATTCTCGAGCTCGGGAGTTTCGTTTTTCAGATAATCCAAATTGCTCCAACATGATGGTGGTTCGTTCTTTGGCTTCTTTATTTGATAATCCATAATATCCTGCCTGAAGTTCTAACAGTTCTCCAATACTGAAAAAAACATCAAAATTTAATTCCTGGGGGGAAAGTCCAATCAATTTGCGTGCTTGGCGGAATTCTGTAACTGAATCAAATCCCAACACTGAGGCTGAGCCACCGGTGATATTTACAAGCCCAGTAATAATGCCAATGGTGGTGGTCTTCCCGGCACCATTTGGACCTAAAAGTCCATAAAATGAACCCTGAGGGATCGAGAGGTTTATGCCCTTTAACGCTTCCAAGCCACCTTCATATACCTTGCGTAAATTTTTTACTTCTAATGCTGGTTTCATATTTATTTTAAAATAAGAGTCGCAACATTTTCTACATGAGGAGTATGGGGGAACATATCTACAGGGCGGAGTTTTTTAAGCTCATACTTTTCGTTACACAATAATGCAATATCCCGAGCCTGACTGGCAGGATTACAAGATACGTATACAATACGCTTAGGTGATTTTTCTATAATATCCTCAATCGTTTTTACATGAAGCCCTGCACGAGGAGGATCCACCACTATGACATCTGGGAGTTCTAATCCCCTCGCTTCAGGATTTTCACGAAATAGATTTTCAAGATTTCCGCCAAAGAACCAGGCATTTTTTACCTTATTATGAATTGCATTCTGCATAGCATCTTGTACCGCTGACATAACCAGTTCAAACCCATAGACCATTTTTGCATGTTTTGAAAGGAATAGAGAAATAGAACCCGTCCCACAAAAAAGGTCATACACAATCTCATTTCCTGTAAGCTGGGATTCCTCTAAAACAATGTCATATAATTTTTCAGCCTGCCTGGTATTGGTCTGGAAAAATGAATCTGCAGAAATCATAAATTCATAATCCCCCAGCTTTTCCAACATGTATTCATTACCATGTAAAACAATTTGATGTTCTCCCATGGATACACCAGCTTTCCGGGTAGTGATATTATTAACGATGCTGGTTATGTTGGGGAATTTAGTTGTCAAACTATCAAGCATAGTATCCAGAGTTTGAGGCTCATCTCTACTAGTAACAATATTTACCATTATCTCATTGGTATTTGCAGCAACACGAATCATTACATTCCGCAGAAAGCCAGTATGTTCACGAATATTATAAGGTTCTATTCCACTGGATAATTCTTTAATACTATTGAGAATTTCATTGGCAACCTCAGTCTGAATATGGCATTCATTAATATTGAGTATTTTATCCCAGCGGCCAGGTGCATGCAACCCTAATGCAAATTTAGATGGAGACCGTTCCTTTTCACTTTCAGGCACATATTCCTGATTTGAAAAAGTAAATTCCATTTTATTGCGGTAATGAAATATTTCCTCGCATTTCACTATAGAATCACAATCTACATCCTTAAATCCGCCAATGCGTCGAAAAACATCTTTTACCTGTAATTCCTTGGCTGAAACTTGCTGCTCATAATCTAAATTCTGAAATGTACATCCCCCACAATCAGCAAAATGTTCGCATTTCACCGCCACAAAATGAGGGGATTCACTTATCACCTCTAAAGACCGTGCTTCTAAATAGGATGTTCTTTTTTTAGTAATGCGGGCAGTAACCGTTTGCCCTGGAATGGCATTTTTTACGAAGGTAACTTTTTCGTTTATTCTGGAAACTCCCATGCCGCCAAAGGCAAGAGATTCAATCTCTAATTCAACATCCATTCCCTTCTTAATGGTATTTGGTTCATTCATAAGCAGGAAAAGTTACTGTTGAGTTATGGGGAAATTATATAGGTATTACAGTAAATGGAAATATATATGTCCTACATCTTTATTTTACGCACCTTTTGTCGGGCTCATAACCCGAAGGTCGGAGGTTCAAATCCTTCTCCCGCTACACTAAACAAGACCCTGAGTTTCTAACGAGAAACTTGGGGTTTTTGCTTTTTGGATACAAACCATGATTTTAGATGCCTTGGTTTGGCCCTATTTTTTCTTATTTATAGATAAACTAACTAACTAACGCTGTTTTTCTATGTAAGTTTGTATTTAAATATGTTAATCAATAAGTATATATTACAATGAGTTACAAAAATTCATGGATACAAGCATGAAAGTAGCGATGTTTGGTAGTACAGGCTTTGTAG